>JAYTGY010000098.1:0-11825 GCA_043733065.1 Ferruginibacter sp. | reverse complement strand
GGTGTAGCAGTATAACCCCAATTATCTGAACTGCTGCCAGTAAAAGAACAAAAAATAATTTGTGGATCTATTACCAAAGTTGCGCTTGCATCGTATTGGCTCACATCAAATGTTACTACATTATCTCTCACAATATATTTTGTAACTACGTCCGTTTTTTTTGAAATATTTGTTTGATATGTGTAAGGCTCCAACTCTTTTACATCGCCAACAGTTGTGCCAATTATTAATTCTTTTTTCTTTAAGTTTAAAGAAGAAACACCATCGTAACGCAAGGCTATTGCAGCCGGATTGCCACCTGGGTGTACAATAAAATCATATTTCAATTTATCTTGAGTGCTATAATATCTTACATCAATATTCGGATAAATATTTTTATACGTTACCGCATTATACACTTTACAATTGCTCGCCCATTTTTTCTGGTCATTCCCTATAAAATAATTTTTGTAAATGCTCAAAGGTTTATCGGGTAGCCTTTCTGCATTTGAGGCAGCGCCAAGAAAAGTTACGTTGTAAGCAAATGAGTGTAAAATTAAATCTTCGTCTTTAGCAGATTTATCATCATGCCCATGTATAAATTCTTTTCTCCTTATTATATCTTCTGCTTTATTAAGCACTACTGTAAAACCTCTGTTTTCTAAAAAAAATGAACCTGTACTAAAATCTCCTTTATAATTTATTTTATTATTCCATTGCCCTTTATTTTGTACAAACTCCATTTGTGCCAATGCACTTTCGTTTAGAAAAAACATAGCAGAAATGAAAAGTGCTAATGAGAAAATTTTATATAACAACGTATATCTGATTTATTTTGTACAATTTAATTTAAATAAACGAAAACTAGTTCAATTACGATTTCTGTTTTAACAATAATGAAATTATTTAACTTAATTTTTGATGCTATTACTTTATTGATGATTCTTTTTTCTTCGTTTATGCAGCATGGCCATTTTTTACAATACTATGTTGACTTCCTTTTTCATCAATCGTTTATCTTAACAAAGAAATATCACCCGTTTTCCTTGACGTTTGCCCATCTACAAATTCTACATCTAATGTATATGTATAAACATCTGTTGGTTGCAATTTGCCTTTATAAAATCCATCCCATCCTTCTTTTTTATTTACAGATTTAAATACCAATTCGCCCCACCTGTTATAAATACGCCAATCCATTTTTCCAATACCAAACCCACGTACATACACTACACTATTCGTACCAAATTTGCCTGGCGTAAATGCATTGGGCACATCTAATACAGTACTTGCTACTACTAATACAGGTAAGGTAATAATTTGTGCACAAGCAGCAGTATTATTGGCAGTAAGTGTGACAAAGTAGGTGCCAATTTTTTTATAAATATGTTTGGGTTCAAATAATGAAGATGTTTCGGAATCCCCAAAGTTCCAAAGATAACTGGTAGCAAAATTGGATAGATTTATAAATTGCACAGGTTCTTCTAACTCTATAGGTTTTGGTTTCCAATCGAAATTTGTAACTGGTGTTTTTAAAACGGAAAACGAAAAATAGGCAGATGTGTCATGTAAATTACATGTGGTAAGATTACTTGCTATTAATCTATATTTATAAATACCTTCATTTGCAAAAGTAAAGTTTGGTTGAAAATCAGTAGATGTGCCAATAATATTTCCTGTAGCATTTAAAAATTCCCATAAATATGTTACACAGTTTAAAGAATAATTTTGAAAAGTTGGCGAGTATGGAGAACAACCGCCAGTAAGTGGAACTGTTATTGATTTTACATTTGAAGCAATGACTACTTTTTGTGTATCGGTTTTAGGTGTATTACAAAAACGATCATCTATAACTTTAAGTTTTACAAAATAAGTACCTGGCCCGGGGAAAGGATGCAAACGAATTGGCGTTTTATTTGCTGTATCTTTTGGTGAGCCATCTCCATAATCCCATTCAAAAGATGTTGGTTTAAATGTAGTAGCATCGCTTGGAAATGATAAATTGGTAAACTCATATGTTGTACTGTTACATAACCCAATTTTTTGAAAAGTAAATTTTGGTGTTGCTACTCTATCTGTAATATCGATGTTGATGTAGGATGTATCTCTAATATTGCAAGTGCTCGAATCTTCGGAAATAAGGCGCACTCTTTTTATGCCTAATGATGTATAATAATGAGAAGTATCTGCATGCAACGTTATAGCATCTATATTATTTGGAAATGCTACTACATCAAAATTCCAAAAATATTTAACGCCTTTTTGTAATGTATCTCTAAAACTTACCAATACTGGCAAACATCCCAAAGTGTCGTTTAACACACCAGCTATCGAAGATTGTATTGTTGTGGCTACGCCTGCAAAATTCATATCTATTTTTACAGCTGCAAGATTACAATTGTAACTATTGTTAGTAGCCGACCAAGGGTAAGTTGGCCCATTAGGATAAGTTGGAAATATGTTTCCAGGGTTTCCGCAATTTCCACACATGGCTTGGTAAATAACTCCATTTGCATCAAATCTACTTGTACCTCCGTCCACATGATCTCCCACGCCACCATCTTGCCCAAAGTGTGAACCAAACAATTGTGATTGGGCATTTTTCTTTAACACAAAAAAATAAAAATCGGAACCATCGGCAGCTGGTAATCCTGGTATTTGATCTACTTCGGGCAAACCATTTGTACCGCTATTTGAATATCCATAACCAAAATTTATTGAGCCTCCCCAGCCAGATACATACACATTTTCGCAACGATCTACCAAAAAAGCAATTGGCGAAATATTAGGTGTAGATGGATTATTATTCGTACCAAAATTTGTTGAGTAAACGTAAGCCGATAAATCTGGCTGCAACTTTGCAATAAATTGTTTAGAATTTGGCACATTGTATATCGCATTTATTGGTATCCAATTTCCTGTTGTAGTTCCCATAATATATGGATATCCGAACCTATCAAATTTCAAACCATACACTGCATCAATGCTAGATGTACCAATGTATGTTGTCTTTATTATTGATGAGCCATTTGGTTGAAGCTCTGTAACAAAGCCATCAATATTGCCTATAAAATTGGAACTTATTGTGCCTGCAGTATTACCCAATAAATTATTACTCTCGGTAGCACCACCAATGTATAAATTATTTGAAATAGGGTTTATAGCTGCAACAAAACATGCATCGTTTAAACTTCCTCCATAATAAGTAGAAAAAATAATGGATGAAAGATTAGAATTTAGTTTTAGTATCACACCATCTTGTAGACCGCCACCAAAATTTGGTTGTACTGCATTTGCAATTGGGAAATTATTAGATTGTGTACACGATGCAATTACAATATTATTGGCCGCATCAAGTATTACTTCGCTTCGGGCATCATCTCCATAGTTTCTTCTTAAGCTAGTATCACCAAATACATTTGGATCTTCTTTATCTTTTATATTTACCCCATCATCTCCTGAGCCGCCAATTTTTACAGAGCCCAACAATGCAGTGCCCGTGGCATTTAATTTTGTAATTACAATATCATAACCACTACCAGTTGCAGCAATATTTGTAAGCAATGGGTAATTGGGCGAGTTACTTCTGCCAGCAATAATTAAATTACCAGCTGCATCTGCAATTATGCTGTGTGGCTGTTCTTCATCGCTACCGCCTAAATATGTTGCAAATAACCTTAACCTACCATCTGCCGAAAATTTAAAAATACTAATATCATAACCAGTATAAGAAAAAGGAGGATTAGTGCCTGCATAAGTAGTTTGAAATGCTCCTAATGTTGTAGGGTATCCACTTGAAAATGCAACGCCTCCAGCAAAAAAACTACCATCGGCACCTGGTGTAGCAGTATAGCCCCAATCATCGGCAACGCTACCTGTAAAAGAAGAAAAAATTAATTGCGGGTCTATAATTAAAGTTGCATTGTGGTCATAATTGCTCACATCAAAACTTACAACATTATCATTTACTTTATATTTTGTAACTACGTCTAGTTTAATATTGGTATTTGTTTGGTAAGAATAAGGTTCTAACTCTGTAACATCGCCAACTGTTGTGCCAATAATTAATGCTTTGTCTTTTACAGATAATTTCACTGCGCCATCGTAACGCAAAGCAATAGCAGCAGGGTTTCCACCGGGGTGTACAATAAAATCGTATTTCAATTTATTTTGTGTGCTATAATATCGTACATCAATATTTGGGTAAACATTTTTATACGTTACAGCTGTGTAAATTTTACAATCGCCTGCCCATTTGCTTTTATCGTTTCCTAAAAAATAATTATTGTATGTTGGCAATGGCTTATCAGGAATTTGTTCCACTTTTGGCGAAGCACCTAAAAAAGAAACATTGTAAGCAAACGAATGAAAAATAAAATCTTTTAAAGATGGTAGTTTTGGAGAATTTTTAGAATGGATACCATGCTTAATTTCTGAAAGCATTTTTACATCCTCAGGTTTATTAAGCAAAACTGTAAATCCATTTTTTTCTAAAAAAAAAGAACCCGTATTAAAATCGCCTTTATAATTTACATGCTTATCCCATTGCCCTTTGTTTTGTACAAATTCCATTTGCGCAAAAGCATTTGTTCCTAAAAGAAAACTTGTAACTAAAAATAGAAACCTATAAATTATTGTAGAAATAGAGCCCAAGTATTAATTTTTGTGTACAATTTACGAAAATAAACGAAACCAAAGCTGGTATTGTGTTTTACATGATAAAAAGTTATCATTTCTATCAGTATTTGCTTTTTGCAAACTGCCTTTTGCCCTTTGCCAACTGCTCTATGCAATCTTACTCCATTTCGTTTTTCCTTTTTGCGATACCAAATAGTTTTTTACAGGCAGGTTTTCAAGCAATTCAATATCGGGGTCTTTTTCTAGCAATTGCTCAACTGTATCCCTTGCTACTTCTAGCATGGCTTTATCGTTTACAATACTTGCCAGTTTAAAGTTTAACACACCACTTTGTTTTGTACCTTCTATTTCGCCAGGGCCACGTATTTCCAAATCTTTTTCGGCTATTGCAAAACCATCATTTGTAGCTACCATTATTTTCATACGCTCTCGACCATCGTTAGATACTTTTCTTCCCGTAAGTAAAATGCAATAACTTTTATCTGCACCACGCCCTACACGCCCACGAAGTTGATGCAATTGTGATAAACCAAATTTTTCGGCACTTTCTATAACCATTACCGAGGCGTTGGGTACATTTACACCTACTTCTATTACTGTTGTGCTCACCATAATATTTGTTTCGCCACTTACAAAACGTTTCATATTGTTTTCTTTTACATCTGGCAATTGCTTGCCATGCACCATGCTTATCCAATATTTTGGCTCAGGAAAAAATGATTTTATTTCTTCATAGCCCTTCATCAAATTTTCATAATCGAGTGTACTGCTTTCTTCTATTAATGGGTAAACAATATACACTTGTCTGCCTTGTGCAATTTCTGTTTTTATAAAATCCATTACTTGCGGTCTAGCACTTTCATTTCTATGAATAGTTTCTATTGGCTTTCTGCCTGGCGGCAATTCATCCATTACACTATAATCTAAATCGCCATATGCAGTAAGCGCAAGTGTACGTGGTATGGGCGTTGCAGTCATTACGAGTATGTGTGGCGGAATGGTATTTTTATCCCTTAACTGTGCTCGTTGTGCCACGCCAAATTTGTGTTGTTCATCAATAACGGCTAACCCAAGATTTTTAAATTTCACTTTATCTTCTATCACAGCATGTGTGCCTATCAAAATATTTATCGTACCATTTTCAGCTTCTGCAAATATTTTTTTTCGTGCTTTTGCTTTTACAGAGCCAGTAAGCAGTTGCGCATTTACTGGCATATCTTTTAGCATTTCTGTAATGCTAAGCAAATGCTGATTAGCTAAAATTTCGGTTGGCGCCATCAATACACTTTGAAAATCGTTATCAGCCGCAATAAGCATACAAAGTAAAGCTACCATTGTTTTTCCGCTGCCCACATCACCTTGTAAGAGTCTGTTCATTTGTCTGCCAGTACCAGTATCGTGTCGTATTTCTTTTAGCACACGCTTTTGGGCATTGGTAAGTGTAAAGGGTAAATAATTATTATAAAAATCATTGAAATAATTTCCAACTTTATCAAATATATTTCCTTTGCTAAAACGATGTCTTTGCAATCTTATTAACTGCATGCGTAATTGTGCAAAAAATAATTCATCAAATTTTAAACGACGTAGTGCCAATTGATAATGTTTTTCTGATGCAGGAAAATGAATTTGTTTGTAGGCATCAAAACGATTCATCAATTTATAATGTGCTATAATATCTATTGGTAAATTTTCTGGAATATCTTTTTCAAAAATTTTTGTAAATAATTCTGCTGTAAATTTTCCAAGATTACTACCATTAATGCCACGAGCTTTTAATTTTTCTGTACAAGGATAAATGGGTTCTAAACTTGGCTTGCCTGCCATTTTTTGTGGCGAAAAATTTTCAATTTCAGGATGCGCAATTTGTGGCGAGCCCATAAAAAAACCAAGTTTTCCAAACACCAAATATTGTTGCCCCACATGCATTATTTTTTCTACATAATTTATGCCTTGAAACCACACCAATTCTATCAACCCAGTATTGTCTTTTAATTTTCCAACCAACCTTCTGCTTCTACCTTCACCCAACATATCGAGGCTCAATAATTTTCCTGCTACGTATGCATATTCATCTTGCATAGTAAGCGAAGCAATAGTATCAACCTGTGTTTTGTCCACATGCCTAAATGGAAAATGATTGAGCAAATCATTAAACGTATATATGTTCAAATCTTTGCGTAGCATATCGCCTCGCTGTGCACTAATGCCAGTAAGGTATTCTATGGGTGTTTGTAATATGTTGTTTAGTGGATTGATGATGCAAATATAAAGAGAGCAGTTGGCAAAATGCAGTTGGCAAAAGTGTAATAATAATATAGCACTTTAATTCATGCATTAAAAAATAGTCAAATATTTATCAATACAATTAAAAGTATTAATTTTGTAAGAGATGATCATTACTAAACAACATATAATTTCTACATTACAAAGCAACCTTACATTTCTTAAGGAAAAATACCCTTTAGAATCTATCGGATTATTTGGCTCATACAGTAGAGATGAACAAACCGAATTTAGTGATATAGATCTTATCGTATCGTTTACTAGGCCTGTAGGTATGGAATTAATTGATTTATCATTTGAGCTTGAAGATATTCTAAAACAAAAAATTGATTTAGTAAGTACAAAAGGCATTAAGTCAAAATATTTTGATGCAATAAAACAAGATATTTTATATGCCTAAAAGAAATGGCAATCTCTTACTTGAAGATATAGTAGAAAGCATTCTTAAAATTGAATCATATCCCAAAGGAATTGATTACAATAATTTTTTCAAAGATGAAAAAAAAAGATGCTGTAGTCAGAAATTTAGAAATTATTGGAGAAGCTGTTAATAATTTAACTACAGAATTTACGCTCAAAAATGACGAAGTAGAATGGCGCAAAATTGCTGCATTTAGAAACAGATTAATACATGAATACTTTGGTGTAAATTATGAAGCTGTATGGATGGTAATTAATTCAAACCTTAATGGTCTAAAGGAATATATTGAACGAATACAATAAAAAAGCAATACTATCTTTTTTTCTGCAAAAAATTACACCTGCACCGTCTTCCATTTTCCTTTTTTAAAAAAATACCAAGCCGCTAATGCCAACACTGTTTCTGCAGAAGGGATAGCAATGAATGCGCCTGTTGGTCCCATTTTAAAATGAATAGCTAACAGCCAAGCCAATGGTATTTGTATCATCCAAAAGCAAACAATATTTATCCATGTTGGTGTTTTTGTATCGCCTGCACCATTTAAGGATTGTATCATTACCATACCAATGCCATAAAAAATATAACCGAGTCCAATAATTTGTAATGCATGGCTACCATAGTTTAAAATGTCGCCATCGCTTGTAAAAATACCAATGATAGGTTTTGAAAAAAATACAAACAGCACCGTAACCAAACCCATAAAAAATACATTGTATTTTGTAGTGAGCAATACAGATTGTTGTGCACGCTCAGGTTGTTTTGCGCCAAGGTTTTGCCCCACTAATGTAGCAGCGGCATTGCTCAAGCCCCAAGCTGGTAAAATAAAAAACACAACATTTCTTATCGCAATCTGATAACCTGCACTTGCATTTGTACTACCAGTTCTAGAAACTAAATAAGCCAATACAATCCAACTTCCACTTTGTATAAAAAATTGAGCAGTGGCAGGTGTAGCCACACTCAATAAATTTTTTATGATTGGCCAATTCCATTTAAAATAACTTTTCACCAATTCAATTGTTCTGCCTTTTTTAAATAAATGATAACATTGATAAATTACGCCAGATGTTCTTCCAATAACTGTAGCAATAGCCGCACCCTTTAAACCCAATGCTGGCACAAATGCAAACCCATAAATTAATATTGGACAAAGAATAATATTAACGCCACTGGCAATCCACAAACTTTTCATAGCCATGGCTGCATCGCCTGCTCCTCTAAAAATTCCATTTATCAAAAACAATAAAATAATAGAAGGAGAACCAAGAAACATAATTTTTGTAAAGATTGTGCCTTGTTGTATTACTTCCTCTTTCGCACCCATTAGGGCCAAAATATTTGATGCAAAGAAAACACCAACAAAACATAATAATAATGAAACAATAAATGAAACGATGATGGCTTGCGCACCAGAGCGTGAAGCATCTTTAAAATTTTTCTCCCCTACCCTGCGAGCCACAATGGCCGTAGCGCCTACACTCAAGCCAATGCCCAATGTATATACCAATGATATTACAGACTCTGTTAAACCTACAGTAGCTACTGCTTCTTTTGCATTGGGCAAGTGCCCTACAAAATACATATCTACTACTGCAAAAACAGATTCCAAACTCAATTCTAAAATCATCGGAATAGCCAATAACACAATGGCTGTTTTTATACTGCCTTGTGTATAATCGTGCTGCTGGCCGTTTAGCGATTGCTTTATGAGGGTAATGTATTTGTTGGGTTTTTGCATGGTGCCGTGGGTGTATTTGCAAATGTAAAAGTTTGGAAGGGATTACTTCAAACATTTTTAGCGCTACCTGTGTCTGACACCTTATAAAAGTAGCTTCGCATTCGAAGAGTGTTTTGTAGGTGTCTGACACATTCGAAAGAATCTTTGACTTTAAAGAAAATTTATTCGAGGTCTTTAATAAATGTGTCAGACACCTGCGAGTAGTTTTTAAATTGTTAGATTATTAAAAAGGTGTCAGACACAGCGAAAACTCTAATTATTTGTAGCTTTTTGTCTGCAATAAAATCATTTTGCTGTATCTAAAAACTCATTCAATATTTGTAATGCCCCCTATGTCTGACTCCTATAAAATGGAGCTTGCTTTTACAGGGTGCTTGTGAGGTGTCTGACACATTCAGAAAATCTTCGATTTTTAAAAATTTATTTGAGGTCTTTGATAAATGTGTCAGACACCTGCAAGTAGTTTTTATAATGTTACTCTATTCATAAGGTGTCAGACACAGCGGAGGTTATAATTATTTATAGTTTTTTATAGGCAATAAAATTATTTTGCTGTACGGAATCACTACTTTAATATTTGTAGAGCACCCTGTGTCTGACATCTTTAAAATGCAGCTCGCTTTTGCAGAGTGCTTGCAGGTGTCTGACACATTCAAAAGCACCTTCGATTTATTTTCAATTTATTTGAGGTCTCTGATAAATGTGTCAGACACCTGCAAAGATTTTTTAAATTGTTAGTCTCTGTGTAAGGTGTCAGACACAGCGGAGGTTATAATTATTTATAGTTTTTTATCGGCAATAAAATTATTTTGCTCTAATGAAAAACTCCTTCAATATTTGAATCGCACTCAGTGTCTGACACCTGTAAAATACAACTCGCTTCCGCAGGGTGCTTGTGAGGTGTCTGACACTTGCGAAATTATCTTCGATTTTGTTGAAAATTTATTTTTAGATCTCTGAAAAATGTGTCAGACACCTGCAAGTAGTTTTTAAATTGCTAGTTTGCATATAAGGTGTCAGACACAGCAGAATCTCTAATTATTTATAGTTGACTAAAATGTATTAAATTACTTTCTAAAATTTACTACTATGAATTTTACGGAAAAAGATATTTATCACATTTATAACAGAGGCAACAATTCTCAACAATTATTTTTTGAAGAAGAAAATTATACTCATTTTTTAAAACTAGTTAAAAAATTCCTTTCGCCTAATTGTGAAATTTTAGCTTGGTGTTTAATGCCTAATCATTTTCACTTTCTTATTTATGCAAATGAAAAAAGTGTACAATATCCTCCTTCAAAGAATATTCCAATTCAACAATTATCTGAAGGTATTCGTTTGTTGCTTTCTAGCTACACAAAAGCTATTAACAAAAAGTATAACAGAAGTGGCAACTTGTTTCAACAAAAAACGAAATGCAAAAATGTGTATGATGGCAAAGGAAATTATGCCGTGCAAGCGTTTCATTACATTCATCAAAATCCAATAAAATCATTTCTAGTAAAAGATATGCATGAGTGGGAATTTAGTTCCTACAGAGATTATGCAGGGTTAAGAAATGGCTCACTTTGCAATAAAGAATTAGCCATACAATTATTAGATATTGATATTAATAATTTTGAAAGCTACAGTAATAATTTTATCAAAGATTTTGACGAAAGAAAAATAATATAGATTTTTAATAATCTATCCTCAAAGTATTGAACTGTTCCATGTGTCTGACACCTTATAAAATTAGCTTTGCATTTTCTGAGTGCTTGTAGGTGTCTGACACATTCAAAAAAAATCTCGATTTATGGTAAAAACTATTTGAGGTCGATGATAAATGTGTCAGACTGAGGGAAGGTTGTAATTATTTATACTTTTCTAATAAGGCAATAAGATTATTTTGTTGAAAAGAATCTTAAATATTTGAAGCTCTACCTGTGTCTGACACCTTATAAAAGTAGCCTTGCGCTTTCAGAGTGTTTGTAGGTGTCTGACACATTCAAAAGCACCTTCGATTTATTTATAATTATTTAAGGTCTCTGATAAATGTATCAGACACCTGCGAGTAGTTTTTAAATTGTTAGTTTATTCATAAGGTGTCGGACACAGCGGAGGCTCTAATTATTTATAGTTTTCCTTTTTGTTACCTTATAAAAATAAATTATAGAAATACTAATAAATGGAATTGTAGAAATAATGATTTTAATATTGCTTGTTAAAAGGCCAAGTATGAAAATCAATAGGACGATAAAACTTAATAAAATGGTAACAAAGAATATTTTTGTAATACCATTATTTTTAAAAATAGAAATAAATATTATCAATTGCCCGATAAATGGAATAAGAAAAAATAGAATGGCAAATGCCCCATTAGAGTCTTTTAAAGTAACTATAATGTTATATTCAAGTTCCCCTACAAATAGAGCCCCATCATGACCAAAATCGACAAAGCAAATTAAGAAAGATATAAAAATTCCTATTTTTAGTAATCGGTTCACTTTAAAATTTTGTAAATTCTTAAACCTTCCTCCTCCCCTTAAAACTCTTCTTCCCTTTAAAAACCCCATTACTTCTTCTCTCCGAAACATTATACTCAGGTTGCTCACCCAATTCTTCAGGTATGGCACATTTAGTTACTTCTTTTTCTATCAGCCTTTCTATGTCAGCAAACTTGCGTTGTTCTTTTTCGTTGATGAGTGTGTAAGCGGTGCCATCTGCTTCTGCACGAGCGGTGCGGCCTATACGATGCACATAATCTTCGCCATCGTGTGG
>JAYTGY010000097.1:0-14810 GCA_043733065.1 Ferruginibacter sp. | reverse complement strand
CACGCATCAAATCATTACCCTCACGAGTACGCTCACCCACACCAGCAAATACCGATATACCACTATATGCTTTCGCAATATTATTTATCAATTCTTGTATCAATACTGTTTTACCTACACCAGCACCACCAAACAATCCAATTTTACCACCTTTTGCGTATGGTTCAATCAAATCGATTACTTTAATGCCTGTAAACAAAATTTCGTTTGCAGTAGAAAGGTCTTCAAATAATGGCGGCTTAGCATGTATTGCACGACCACCAACTTTGCTTACTTGTGGCAAACCATCAATAGCATCGCCAGTTACATTAAACAAACGACCTTTAATTCCTTCACCAATTGGCATCGTTATTGGGCTACCAGTATCGGTTACAACCATTCCACGCACCAATCCTTCCGTACCGTCCATCGCAATGGTACGTACACTATCTTCACCCAAATGTTGTTGTACTTCTAACACCAATTTATCTCCGTTTTCACGAGTCAATTCTAGTGCATTTAAGATTTCTGGAAGCTTTCCTTCGTTGCCAAACTGCACGTCCACAACGGCTCCAATGATTGATTTTACTTTACCTGTACTTGCCATATCTATGTATTAAAATAGTTGAGGTTTCAAAATTTGCCGCAAAGGTAAGGTTTGATGGTTGTAAATAAAAATTCCTTCGGTATTTTTTTTGGTTTGGTTACGAGCAAAGAAGCAGCTATGGGCATCATCGTTGTGTCACTCACTTCATCGGCATACCATTTTTCATCTTTTATTATGCAACAGATTATGCAACAGATTATGCAATAGATTATGCAATAGATTATGCAATAGTTATAGAAGGAATTTTATAATTATTTTCATAAAACTTTATCTAATGCATAATCTCGTGCGTTTCTTCCCACTTCGGGGGAGATAGAGGGGGCTTTTAGATTGACTTTATAGAATAAAATCTTTTCATAAATTTTTCATGCCGTATTTTTGAACCATGAAAAAAAATACAATCCTTACCATTTTATTTATTGCCATTGCCGCTTTTATTATTTCTTGCGCTACCACCAATAGTTTTAAAAAAGATAAAGCACAATTCGATGCATCGCCAGTTATTTCTACTTACAAAGCCATTGGCGATTTAAACGATTCTTATTTCACCATCAAACAAAATAATTTTTTCGAATTTTACATGCAATTATTTGATAGTGTAAAAAATACCGCATACCCAGGCAAGTACACAAAAAAAGGCGATACATTATTTTTAAACTTTTACAACAAAAGCGCAGAATTATTTTTAGGCAGCAAAGCACTCATCAACAACGATAAAAAAGAAATTATTTTTTTCGATAAGTTTTTGGGGGTAAAAAGGAAATTGATTTTTAATTAAAAATTTTGCATTATTTCCCTATAACTAAAACGCAACGTTTCCAAAAGAAACGTTGCGTTTTACATATCATGTATAAAAAATTATTTGTTTCTTTTTGCTCTTTCTGAAAACTCTGTTCCATTTACAAGAATAAATTCCTCCACAGCTTTGTCATTTAATTTACCATTTACAATTAAATTATTTTTTAGAATATACTTAGCTACTTTTTCTTCTTTAAGAGCAAACAAATCTACTTCTGCTTTTGTTTTAGTTGCTAAAAAAATAAATTCAAAATAGTTAACACTACCATCAGTATTATAAGAGCTTTTTTCCATTGGCGATTTAAAAGATTTTAAGTTAATTCTCATAATCTTATTACTATCTATATCATATACCTCAAAATAGCAATCCACACCCCAGCCACAGCCTGTTCTATCTATTTTAAAACTATTTACACCATTTATTGTAACTTGTTTTGTTTTACTATCGTGTTTAATTTTTTGTGCATTCACAAAAAAAGGCAGAATCATTAAAATGCTGATGATAATTTTCTTCATGTTAGTTTTGTATTTTCTACAAATATATTATGTTGATTTGAATAAACTTAGAACGCAATAAAAAATAGCAATAGAATTTTTTATATTAAGAAAATAAAAATATTACGCATCATCCCGCTGCGTTCTATTGGCCATATACACCCCAAATAATATCACGAGCAAGCACACAAACTGTTTCCACCAAGCATAAAATATTACGCTCATTATTTCGCCAAAAGGCAAATGGCCAGCAAAAATAATATCCTTATGTGTGTCTAATATAGCCCACATAATGGCAACAGCAGGTATGGCATAAGTAACCATAGATGCAAAAACTATTCCTGCTCTTTTCATCAACACATAAAAAAATATAGACGCAAAAGCCGTACCCAACACACCCAATATAAATGTATAACCAGTGGCAATAAGCATTGGTTCACTAAAAATATCTTGACTAAAATATCCTGTAAAATATAAAACGATGATAGCAGGAATGGCATTAAGAGAAAGGGCAATGGCAGCAATATCCAACGATGGTATTCCTTTTAAATATTTGCCCACCATATTTACATTTATACCATACAGCATTGTAGCTACAATTACCATTAAAGTATAAAAAACATTGGTGCCTGCATGGCTACTAAATGGCTGTGCAAAAAACAACAAAACACTACCTGCAAAAGAAATACAAATACCAAATATTTTATAGCTTGCTACACGAGTACTAAAAAATAGTGCGCCCATTATAATAGCAAAAACTGGTGTAAGTGCATTTAGAGAGCCGGCTAATGAACTGTCAATTTTAGTTTCGGCAAGGCAAAAAAGGTAAGCAGGCAACAAGCTGCCTTGCACGCCCGATAAAAAAATTATCCACAATTTATTTTTAGGAATCGTTTTAAAACGCATAACAGCAACAGGTAACAGCACAATACCCGAAAAAATAATACGTAAAGACGCTACTTGATAAGCTGTTAAACTTACTAAACCCTTCATCATCAAAATAAAACTACTGCCCCAAATAAGCGAAAGCACTATAAAAATGAACCAATTTGTTGCTTTATTATTCCCCACATGTTATAATTTGTGCAAAGGTGAGGGATAAATAATTACTGTTCAATGTATTTTTTAAATAATTTTTTCTTTCTTTTGTTGCTCAATCAAATTTAAAAACCTCAAAAACTTAAAATTATGGGATTCCTAAAAGAATTTAAAGAATTTGCTGCCACTGGTAGCTTGGTAGATGTAGCAGCAGCTTTTGTAATGGGCGGTGCTGTAGCAAAAGTAGTATCTGCATTTATCGATGGAATGGTTATGCCTGCTATTGGTATGCTTACAGGCGGTGTAGATTTCAGTAAAATGGGAATCACACTAAAAGAAGCAATTGCTGAAGATAAAGTTGGTGGCGTAAAAGCTGCTGAAGCAGTTGTAGTAAAATATGGTGCTTTTATTACTCAGTGTATCGAATTTTTGGTAGTTGCTCTTGTTGTATTCATGGCTCTAAAAGCTATAAACAAAATGAAAAAAGCTAAAGCAGAAGAACCAGCTCCAGCACCTCCAGCAGATATCACTTTGCTTACAGAAATACGTGACGCTTTAAGAAAATAATATTTTCTTTTTAATAAATTAATACATTTGCATCCCTACAGTTAAGCTGTAGGGATGCTTTTTTATAAAAATATTTTTACAGTGGCTACCAACGAATCATACCAAATAAAACTAGACGAATTTGAAGGTCCGTTTGACCTTTTACTTTTTTTTATAGAAAGAGATGAATTGGATATTTACAATATTCCCATCACAAAAATTACAAACGAGTTTTTAGATCATATTCATGCAAGCGAAAAATTGAATATAGAACTCGGTAGCGAATTTATTTTATTCATTAGCACACTCATGCGTATAAAAGCAAAAATGTTGTTGCCACGCAAAGAAATAGATGCACAAGGAAATGAAATAGATCCACGACAAGAGTTGATAGATAAAATTTTAGAATACAAAAAATTTAAAGAAGCATCTGCACAAATGGCCGAAATGGAAGCCGTGCGCATGCTCATGATAAAGCGTGGCAATTTACAACGTGAATTATCGATCATTGGCGAAGAAGCTGGCGAAGGAACAGAAATACAAACCGTTACTTTATTTAAGCTCATGAAAGCTTTTGAAAAAGTAGCACAACGTTTACACGAAAAAAACAACAAACCTGTACATACCGTTGTACAATACGGCTACACTATGGAAGGTGTGCGTGAACATATGTTGTACATAAGCAAAAAACACAAAACCCTTGCCTTCGAAAAAATATTTGACGAATGCGAAAATCGTATTCATGCCATATTTATTTTCTTAAATATGCTAGAGTTGGTGCAGCAAAAATTCTTACATATACTTATTGGCGAAGGCAGAAACAATTTTATTATTGAGTACAATGAAGACAGGCAAGAAGACCAAAGTACGATGCTTACGGCAGATGATTTTAGTCATTTGAATTAAGCCCCCTAAATCCCAATGCTGTTAAGTTAAGGGTTTAGCCTTAGGGAAGTCAAGCTTTAAAAGCTTGACTTCCCTAAGTAGTATCTCTCAGTTAAAAAAGCAATACTTGCTTAACTTAACAGCATTGCCCTAAATCCCCAATGGGGGACTTTAATATCTGCGAATGAAAAGTATTTTCAAAGTATCAGAGTGCGGCTCCTCTAATTTGGAGAGGCGAGGGTGAGGTTCTTATTCTTGAACAAAAATTTCATTTTTGTCCAAGCTAAAACACAGCTATGGACAACATTGTTGTGTCACTCACTTCATCGGCATACCATCTTTCATCTTTTATTATGCAATAGATTACGCAAAAGATTATGCAATAGATTATGCCATTTATTTTAAATTAAACTCATGACAAAATTACAATTGGTATATTAATTGATGTTTAGACAGCAAATATTTTTACATGAAAACAATAATAACAAGAGCAAACGAAAGAGGCACAGCCAACCATGGTTGGTTAAAGCCTGCACATTATTTTAGTTTTGGTGGTTGGCAAAATCCTGATAAAATACATTTTGGTGCTTTACGAGTGTTGAACGATGATTGGATAGCAGGCGGCGGAGCTTTTCCCACTCACCCGCACGACAATATGGAAATTGTAACCATACCATTTACTGGTGCACTAAAACACAAAGATAGCACAGGCGGCGCAGGCATTATACAAGCAGGAGATGTGCAAATAATGAGCGCAGGCACAGGCGTGCAACATAGCGAAGCAAACGAAAGTGCAACAGAAGCTGTTACACTTTTTCAACTCTGGGTTTTTCCAAAAGAAAAAAATATTACACCACGTTATGACCAACGCACATTCGACATAAAAGAAAGAGAAGGAAAATGGCAAGTGGTTGTTTCGCCATTAGAAGAAGACCACGCACTTTGGATAAACCAAGAAGCCCGTTTTTCGTTAGCCAATATAAAAGCTGGAGAAAAAATTAATTACGAAAATGCATTTGCAGGCAATGGCGTTTATTTAGTTGTAATAAAAGGCAGCATAGAAGTTGATGGCGTAAAATTTGAAAATAGAGATGCAGTTGGTATTTCTGAAACTGATAGTTTTGAAATAAATGTTTTGGAAGATGCAGAGTTGTTGGCAGTGGAAGTGCCTTTAGAGTTTTAACAAAAAAATAAGGCAAGCTCTTGGCTTGCCTCATTTGAATCCTCATTTTTCAACCCCCCGATTGAAATTCTTTATAAATGTTTTTATTTTTGAAATTGAAAACAACATGTATTGCATGGTACACCCCCGCAATACCCAATTATACAAAGTTTGTAACCTCCGTGCATTGTTAATGATGGCATTGCTTGAGTACTTCCAGAACCTACAAGCCCCGATGTCCATGAATAAGGTCCACCTGGCCCACTAATTTTAGTTATCGTATATTCTATTTGAGATGCACAGCCTGTTACAACGCAATTGTAGGTTACATTTAAAAATAAAGTAGATGGAATAATACCTGAAATAAATTTGCCACATTTTGGCAATGTGCTTGTAGGCGTACTTGTACTGCCATATAGTTTTGCACCCCATGTGCTATTGTTGCAACAACTAGAAACGGCTTTTGCGCTTGGAGGAAATGTAATTTTATCATTTTTGTTTTTTATTGTAAAAACTATTGGTTCGCTCCTTCCCTCATTATTTCCATCAATGCCAAAGGGAGTTCCGAGTGCATCTAAAGATTGTACACTCCAAATAAATCGATTTCCTTTTTTTGTAGAAGCCGAGTCAGCATTGTCATTATTCATTAACCCGAGTTGTGGTTGCCAAATAAATTGTGTTCTTTCAATAATTATTTTATCTAACAAAGGTTGGTTGCTACGCAGTGCTTGCATGGGTGTTTGATTTTCCAACACTTCAAAAACTTGTAAGCGATAATTTGTTGCTCCCTGCGGTTTTGGTACAAGTGGTGTCCAACGAAAAGTAATAGCTGTTCTTGCTACAATAGCATTAAGCTCTTGTTCGTTTGCAGGCATCATACAAATTGGTAATTGCATTGCTGCTACATAAAAAGTTTTGCATTGCTGAGGCGTAAGTGGCGCAAAAGTGGCTTCTTCTACTAGCTCTACACAAAGCTGATAATTATCTGCTGGTATTTTTCCAGTTCTATTTAAACTATTTTGAAACTTACCAGTGAACTGTTGAATCTCTAATGGATAAACAGCAGTTACATCAAAAATATTTTGCCCATCTTTTAAAATAATTACTGGTGCAAGATTCATATTGGTAGTAGATACTTCTGTACCATCAGATGCTTTTACAACTGTTTTAATTTTTACTCGCCTGCCCCCTTGCGTACCACCGCCGATGCTGTTTACAAGAAGTGTAACAGTGCCTCTTGTTGTAGCCCATTTGCTAAGCGTTGCTGGCGGACGAGCATTTACAATTAAATTTGTAGTAAGCTGTGCATTTGCAATTACTGTAAAAAGTAAGAAGACAGCTATTAGTATTTTATGTTTCATAATTTTTTATTGTGTTTTAAAATTGTGTTTGTAGGAATTCGCCTGTGGCGAATTCTTTGTTGAACACACCACAGGCGTGTCTTATTTTGAACACGCCACAGGCGTGTTGCTACAGGCGTGTTCCTACTAAAACTTATATTGAAACCCCGTACGAACCGTACTTTCCAAATAATGTGCTCCAATATAAGTCCCTCCCAATTGATCTCCGTATTTGTAATAATTTGTTGTTAGAAAATTAGTCCAAGTAAGTTTTTTATTTATTTTATAATCCACATTACAACTTGCTATAAAATTATTTTCGGGTGTAAAGCTATTAAATGTACTTAGTGTGTATTGCAATTGCCCTCTCAACTTTATTCTATCTTTTGCTACTGGCACTGCAAGCCCTGCACTTAATGTTGCAAAAGTTATTTTTGCCAATGATGCATCGTTGTAAAAATACAATGCACTAAAATCAGGCGAAATTTTTCTGTTGAAATAAACAGGAATATAAGAGAGCATTGCTGTGTGCGTATTGTTTAAAGAATTGGAAGACGGTCCGCCACCAAAGGGAATAAGCGTTTCGTTGTAATTACTATAGTTGTAACTTAAACTTAGCGTATTGCTCATTTTTGTATTGCTCCAAGTGTAAGTAGGATTTACACCTAAATCGGTACTTACATTTTTTATACTCGTGCCACCAGGCGCAAGTACACCGGCTGTATTAAATCCAAAATTATTAAAACTTACATTCAAACTAAATTTATCATTAAACTGTGTAAACCAATTTAGGTTTCCAATAATTTGTTTTGCCACAGGCGAAATAGTACCAGACACATTATTAAAACGTTGCCCAATACTTGCTACCACATTGGTTTTATTTTTCCATGCATTAAAACGAGTGTTCAACGTATATTCAAATCTATCGGGCTGCATGTACGGATAACCAGGAAGCTGAAACCCGGCACCAATATATTTTGTACCAAGTCCAATATCAAAATTTGTAGACTTTTTACCAAATGCAAGTTGCCCTGCATAATCGGATGTTGTAGAATTTCTTGCTTCTATAAATGGTTTAAAAGATTTCATTGCAGGATTCAGAGCATCGTTTTCATCTGCTGTATAAATTGAATTAGCTCCTTCAGATTTTATGTACCAACCTTTTTTAAAATCTTTATTTACTTGCATGCTTATGGTAAAACCCTCTTGCGGTGTTGTAGGTAATAATGGAAAACTTGTAATAGAATTTATTTTATCTTTTCCTTTTGCAAAATTGAAAGCCACTAAATAATTATTTTCTTTTTCTTTTCCAATGCTAAACATATAATGACTGCGCTGGTATGCGCCTTGCACGCCTGGCAATGGAATAGGTGCATAATCAATTCCACGCTGCGAAACACCAGTAAAGAATTTTATTCTAA
The DNA here is from genome assembly GCA_043733065.1 of Ferruginibacter sp. Classification (GTDB taxonomy): domain Bacteria; phylum Bacteroidota; class Bacteroidia; order Chitinophagales; family Chitinophagaceae; genus Ferruginibacter. Next base: position 6,539 of record JAYTGY010000097.1, on the reverse strand, counting down.
AATCTTTTGGTTTTAAAATAAAGCCTGCACCAAAAATACCCACATCGCCAGTAGATAAATCAGAATATTTTAAATACTGTGTACCCAGCTGAAACTCTGCCCATTTGTAAGTTGGGTTTAATCCAAAATTATTCATTGGGTTGGTAAGATATTGCCCAATGTTTTGATTTTTTATACCAGAAAATGGGCCAGCAAAATTGGTAGGAAATGCTGCAAAATTAAAATTAACAGGCAATGAAAAGTTTTTGCCAAACTTAAATGTAGGCATAAAATTAAACCGCACTTGATTCCATGGGCGGCGGGGCACATAACCAGTAAAACCAGTTGGGTTTCTATCTAGCCCATAACCTTCGTAAGTAATACCAGCTGTACCAGTTATGCTTACTGGGCTTTTCTTTTGGGCATAGCCTTGTAAACTTGCTAGTGAAAATATTATTAAAATGATGCGCTTCATATTTGTCAGTTTAATGGCAATGTAAATATTATATTTTGTTTTTGTTAAAAAAACACAGAATGTATAAGCGTAACTAATAATTGTATAAGTGTTGATACGCATTAAAGAATTAGTTATAGCATCTCCAATTCACTTATACAATATTTCAGTGCTTACTCATATTTCTTGTAGTACAAAATTGCTTAACAATGATTTTATTTCAAATGGTTATTCAACTATTTCTGCTCCGTTGTTTAACGATAAATATTTTAAGATCCAACTAAACTCTATCATATTTTTCTTCATTTAAAAATTCACAATATTCTTCCCTGTTTGTTTATATGCCCCAAATAAATCGGCCAATTTTCTCGAATTGCTAATTGTTGTAAAGCTGCTGTTGCTTAATATTACAATTACGGCATCTTCATCAAGCAAGCGAATAAATACTGAGCGATTGCCATGCCACCAACCATTATGATAAATTATTTTTTTGCCATTTGGTACAAGCAATATTCTCCATCCAAGGCCATAATTGCTTTGGTCTGCAATCAAAGTGCTACTAGGCGTGTAAGCCAATGACATTGTTTCTTTCGAAAATACTTTTCCATCACGCAATGCTTTGTCCCACTTCATCATATCTTTTACGGTTGTATAAATATTTTTATCGCCATAAATAAAATCTAAGAATTTTAAATCATACGCTTTTCCATTTTTATAATAAGATGCTGTGGCCGTTTTTGCATTTGCCGAATTAAAAACATAAGTATCTTCCATTTTTAATGGCTTAAAGAATTTATCGGATAAATATTGCCCGTACAATTGCCCACTTACTTTTTCAATTATTAAAGCAAGCATAGCAAAATTTGTATTGCTATAATTAAATGCGCCACCTGGTTTTCCTGCTTGCACTTTGTCTTTGTTCTTATTAATGTATTGCAGCAAATCTGCATTGCTCATCATATTGCTTTTATCAACATCTGCAGTTTGCATAAACTTTACATAATCATCTAGCCCACTTGTATGGCTCAATAGCATTTTTATAGTAATGCCATTTATTGGAAAATTGTTTAAGTATTTTGTAACATCATCACTCAAATTTATTTTCTTTTCTTCGACCATTTTTAAAATAGCCATAGCGGTAAATGTTTTTGCTACAGAAGCTAAATCAAAAGCTGTATGGTTATTTATATTATTGCCTTTGTATTTTTCATACAATACACTATCTTTTTTTGCAACCAAAACTTGTCCGCTAAAATCTGGTGGCAAAATAGTTTCTAATACCTTTTCTATTTGTGGTTTTGTTGGTGTGCCAGTATTTGTTGGTGGGTTTATAGTTACAGGATTATTGCCTGTTGGTGGTTCTACAACTATCGTTCCTTTATCTACCGTTATTTGAAATTTACATTCACATTTTTTATCGCCGCAATATGCGGTAAGTGTAATAGTGTAAATTCCTTTTATTGGGAACATAATATTTTCGTACAACGTAGCGCCAATATGCGTATAAATAATATCGCCAGTTTGGTTACGAATAACCACTTCATTTTTTATAGCTACACAACCTGGTTTACAATTGTACATGCCGCTCAGCAAATAAGGGGTATTAAAACTATAACCTGCAATACTACTGTTGCAAAAAATAAATGTTTTTGGTTTTGGAATACCAACACCAACAGCCGTAATATAAAGATTTGTCCAGTTGTTACCTGCACTACAACCGCAGTTAGTACTATCGGTTGTTGTGCCATTTGTTTTACTACAAATATTTTTTTCGCACACTTTACAATTCTCATCTGTAATAGCAAGGTGCATGCAAAATTTATCAATAATAAGTTTGCAATTTTTTGCCGCAGGCGCTACAAAAGATATTTGTAACGGAATTGTGTAGGTGCCAGCAGGCAATACAGCGCCAAGTTTAAAAATTAATTCTTTTGGACAATCTGTTGTAGATGCTGATGGAGGCAAAGGTGCTCCTGTAAAATTATCCCACACCAAACTTCCTACTGTTTGCGATGCATTTGCTGGATAAATACAAGCTCTGTCTTGTATGGCGGCTTTACAATTTTTGCATGCAGGATCGTTCCAATGGTATTTTAAATCAGCCACATTTATACGAACTTCTTTTAAAGGCTTGGTACTAGTAAAGGTAAAACTGCCCTGCATTATATTTCCTGATAAAGCGCCAGTAGTAAAGTTTGCATTGTCAAAAATATCTGGGCAGTTATCGCATGGCGGTAGCAATGTACAATCCCTTACAAATAAATCGAACGTGCCAGTTGTATCAGCGCAACCACCCATAAATGTTACGATGGCATAAAAATGATGATCGCCTGGGCCAATAAGTGCAAGAGGCAAATGAATAGAATTTGTGCCAATTGGTGTACCGCTATCATACCACTGAATAGTATAAGAAGATGAAGATAAACCTCCACCGAGTGGCAATGGAAAATGCACTGTGTCTGTTAAACAAAGCGTATCACATCCCAAAGGAAATAAACTTGTATTGGCTCGGGGTTGTATCATACCACCAAAAGCCATTGCTGTACAACCATGCGGATCTGCAGCTGTAACCATTACCATTCCTGCAAAACTTGTAACCAAAGTATTGCCCAGCGTGCCATTGCCCCATAGATACATGTATGAACCGCTACCAAGTGTAGGCGATGCTAAAGCAGTGAATGTATATTTATTTCCTTCGCACAAAGTACCCGCAGGTGCTGTAATGGCAACGGTTGGCGAGCCATATGCAAAAACGCAAAGTGTATCTTTTGTTGTGCACCCAGTAATCGTATTTGTGGCAGATAATATTATCTGATAAGTACCAACAGCACTTGATATTGTTACATTAGTAAAATTACCAGTAGTTGGTGAAAAAGAAATTGAACCAGGGCCGCTGCCAGTCCAACTATAATTTGTGCTGGCCTCCCATGTAATATTTTGCAAAGAAATATAGCCATTGCCACCACTCATACAAACAATATTTGTACCACTGGTTTTTATTTTTACAATTGGTGCCGATTTATAAAATACATGCACAGGGTCTGATTTTTTTGTACAGCCAAATGCACTGGTAGCAATTACATAATAAGTACCATAGCCAGCTGTTGTATATGTTGCAGATGTTGCACCAGAAATTATTCCCGCTGCATTGTACCATTGATAAGTAGAAATATTTGTACCAGTTGCAGTTAATGTAGCAAAACCATTTGGACAAATAAATTGATCTGCACCTGCAGAAACAGTAACTGCAGGGTGTATAATAATGGTATGCGCTGTAGAATCTTTACAACCCAAATTATTTGTAACAACTAACGAAACCACGAACGAGCCCGTAGTTTGATAGGTGTGCGAAGTAGTTTGTGTAGTAGATGTATTTCCATCTCCAAAATACCAAAGATAATGTGGCATGCCAGTGGGCGCAGTAAAATCTATTTTTTCATCTACACAACCAGAAGTAGGTGGCGTGAATGAAGATGAAACAACATTAATAGTAACTGGAATTGTAATTTCATCTGTACAACCAAAGCAAGAAGATGTTATTTTTAGTTTGATTAAATAAGTGCCAGAAGTAGTTGCAGTAAATGTTGGACTTGCTGCTGTGGTACTAGAAAAAGTACCACCACTTGCGCAGCTCCATAAATAAGATGAAATGCTACAACCAGATAAAACGGATGATAAATTTGTAAGTGAAACAGTATTGCAATTTACAAAATAATTAAAATTGGCTGCAGCAGGAACTGTGTAATGTATTGTATCATAATAATCGCAAATGTGAGCTGGTGGCGGAACTGGACAGTTAGCAGAAAAATGTGCCGTAACAACATACACGCCCGCAGTATTGTAATGATGCGGAGGTGTAAGTGCACTATTTGCCGTTGATGAATAAGTATAAGAATCTCCATAATTCCAATCTATACCTGCATTAAAAGTTTTAGGGGGATCAATTGTATAGGTAGCAGAAAACTGAGGATTGTTGCATAAACTTGTTGGAGGATTTATTGTTATTGCTGTTGCAAATAATGTAGTATAAATATTATTTGCAAAATAATCTGACGGACCATTTTTTGCTAAGTCATCTCCAATATTATACATAGGCAAGTTTACTTTACACCCTGGTCCACAAACTGTTTGTGATACAGTTAATATATTTGAAGTGTCTTTACAATTGCCGCAACTGTGAATCACAAAATAACTTCCCACAGTAGTTACATTTAATGTATTTCCTGTTTGTCCGGGAATAGCTAAGCCATTTTTATACCATTGATAAGTGCAACCAACCGAGGGTGAAGAAACCGTTTGCATGTTTATATTTATTGGATCAGTATCACAATTAACTAAATAATTATCTGCTGTAATACTTACTTTAGTTGCAATAAATTCTGCGGGCACAACAATACTTCCGTATCCACTACATTGGTTTGGACAACGCACTTCGTAATACCCAGGCAGTACCGCTAAATAAGTTGATGATGTAGCGCCACTTATTAAAAAACCATTTCTATACCATTGGTAACATGGCATAGAACCTGTAGCGGTAAGGGTTACACCGGGGTTACAAAGATTACCAGATTTAGTAACTGCAATATTTGCAGGTGTATTTACCGTAACATTATAAGAAGTAACAATACCGCAAACTGTAATTTCTACTGTAGCTGTATGATTACCAGAGAGCACATTTCCATTCCATAAAATTTGCACCGTATTGCCAGATTGTGACACAATAGAACCTGCACTTCCGCCACCAATATTCCATACCCAACCTCCTGGAGGCATTGTACCTGTAACATTGTACGTAACTTTTTCATCGGCACATGCAGTTGTGTTTCCTGTAATAATTGGTTTAGGAAAAGTATCAACAACTATTTGTTTTGGAGATGATGAACATCCATTTACTGTTTGTGTAACACTCAAATTAAATGGTAACGTATTGCCCCAAGTAACTGCTATAGAATCATGATGGCTTCCCATTTGTGCAGCAATAGTACCGCCAGTTGCTGTCCAATTAAATATGCCATCGTTTATGTTTGATGTGATAGCATATACTTGTGTACTACCTTTACAAATCATTTTTGGGCCTACAATAGCATTTAATTTTGGCGTATCGTTTACAATTACTTCAAGCGTAGCTGGGTAAGAGCAATAGTTTGCAATGGTTGTAGGCATTGCAGAAATTAAATAAGTACCAGGCGCATTCCATGTACCAGAAATATTATTTGTACCATTACCTATAAATACATTTGTTGGAGTAATAGACCATGTGCCAGCTCCATTAGCCGTAAAATTAAAATTATCGCCTACACAATATTTTACTTGCCCAGTCATTTTATATTTTGGTAAAATTTTTATGGTATCTTTTGCAATACCGCTGCAACCCGTTGTAGGATTATTATAGTAGCAAGTGAGGTAATAAGTACCTGGCGCACTTCCCCAATTTATATGAATAAGATTAACATTACTATCTGCACCAGCTATGCTTCCACCGCCGCTCAAATGCCAACCATAAAATGTTCCTGGCATTGCAGGTAATGAATATGCAGTAGAAGAAGATGGGCAAACAACTTTACTTCCGGTAATACCCATTGATGGATACAACACAGGAACAGCAAGGCTTGCAGCGTTACCACAACTTCCGCCACAATTGCCATTTAAATTTACAATAGCAGGATAACTACCATCCCAAACTACATTTATACAACTACCATTTGCTGCACCAATAATATGCCCACCACCAACTGACCAATTAAAAGAATTGCAAGAAGCCGTTGTACAATAAGAAGCAGTATCGCCTTTACACAACATTTTTTTACAACCGGGTATAATATTAATTCCACTTTCTGCTTTTACCACAATGGTCATTGTTGCAGTGTCTTTACAGCCACATTCTTTTTCTTGCCCGCCAGCAGAGCCAGACGATGTAGTGCCATTTGAAACAGTAAGCAAAACGGTGTAAGTACCTGGCCCAGGAAAAATATGCGGTGCAGGATTTACATCTGTAGAAAAAGTACCATCTCCAAAATCCCAAATATTTGTATTTGCACCAACAGATGTGTTGGTAAATTGTACAGCAGTGTTGTTACACACTGGCGATGTTGGACTGCTTGTAAAC
>JAYTGY010000096.1:0-3291 GCA_043733065.1 Ferruginibacter sp. | reverse complement strand
TTTCAACTTTGAACCTTCAACCTTGAACTACTCTAACCGCTTAAACGCTTACCGTATTATGTGGGTACTTGTATTTTTTGATTTGCCTACAGAAACCGCCAAAGAGCGTAAGGTAGCGGCTGCGTTTAGAAAAAACATTATGAAAGATGGTTTTCAGATGTTTCAGTTTAGTATATACCTGCGCCACTGTGCCAGTAGGGAAAATGCTGATGTGCATATAGCCCGTGTAAAAAAACTACTGCCCGAAAAAGGAGATGTAGGCATAATGTGTGTAACCGATAAGCAATTTGGCATGATGGAGATTTTTCACGGGCAAAAGATAGCCAGAGCTAATGCTGCAGTGCAGCAGCTGGAAATGTATTAATTCGCTAGAATGATGCTTTGGAATATTATCAGGGTGAGCCTGCCTTTGTCGGCAGACAGGCTTGTCGAATAATGACAGGGTGAGGCACTCATAAAAAGTTTTTTAAGCTCTTTGCAAATGACAAAGTTCGATTTCATTTTAGTGTCAGTCTGAGCTTGTCGAAGACGGTCTCATAGAAGAAACCCGCTTTCGACAAGCTCAAGCTGACATTGTAATAATTTGAAAGTAACCGTTTTGTAATATGTGTCATTAGCAGCTTGTCGAACCCGTTGCTCCATAGAAACTCACTAATTGTTTACAAAATAGGAATACAGATTTAAAAAAGAATAGGAATAAAAAAACTAACCAAAGTTCGAATTTTTATTCCTATTTTACTACTTAGAACCGCCACCAACAAAGCTTTTAGCCAATCGTAATGTGAAAGAACTAAGTTAGTAAAAAGTTTGAAAGCAAATCACAACATATAAATTCTTCGCCTTGGTGCGTGTCCCCACGCACCATCCGCTTCAATCTATTGCACAATAAAAGCCAAAAAAAGTCCCCCCGCTCAGCATAGCCCGCATGGAAGCGGCACCGAGTATATGTGTGCAAGCGTAGCGCAGCATCACATATACGAAGGTATAGCGTACAGGCGGATACTGATGTTTGGCTATGCTTTGTTGCTCATGCTTCCACCTCTCCTATGGTGGGCAAGCTCTACGGCGGACACGTCCTAATACTCCCACTATCCGAAGAGTTAAGCGAAGCGTCTCTACGGATTTAAAATAAAAGAGAGTCTTTGTTTCGGCGCTCCCTATACTTCGGCAACCCTGACTACCTAAAACCAAAAACGAACAACTCGTTTTTGAAAATGTAGAAGATGGTAAAAGTAAAATAGTGCTTAATAAAATATTTATATCTATACAAAATCACGCAAAATGTTTCACGCATTTTGAGTGATTAATATTATTCCCTCCATTGGCGCATATATGCAGCAAGCAAGAGTGCAACCATATCTGTACTTACAAGCCAGCAAATGAAAGAACTAAGTTAGTAAAAAGTTTGAAAGCAAATCACAATGGCGAAACATGTACCATGCATAATAAACTACACAATTGGCAGCTCCACAAAAAAAGATGTTCCCTCATTCGAAGTTTCAAAATAAATATCGCCGCCTGCTTGCTCGGCCATGCGCTTACACATAGCAAGGCCAAGGCCCGTGCCAGATGTTTTGGTAGTGAAATTTGGCGTAAATATTTTTGATTTTATTTCGTCGCTTATTCCAATACCATTATCTGTAATTTTAATTTCTACTTTATTTTCATGTACAGATTGGTAAACACTAATGTGCGGAAATTTATTTTCTGGCACAGCCTGTATTCCGTTTAATATTAAATTGGTAAAAATTCTATTTACATGCGTTTTGTCTGCATACACCAATACATCATTGGGTATTATTCTCCAGGCAAAATTTGCTTTACTATCTCCTTCATACAATTGCATTAAAGATTTTAATGTATCGCCTATATTAAAAGTTTCGGGGTTAGCTTCTTCAATTTTTGCAAAGCGGCTAAACTCACCCGCTATGGTACTAAGGTGGTTTATTTGTTCTACTATTGTTTCCGATACTTTTTTGCTCAATTCCTTAATATTAGGCGAATCTTCATCTATAGCTTTTTGTAGAAACTGCATACTCAGTTTCATTGGTGTAAGTGGATTTTTAATTTCATGCGCTACTTGTTTTGCCATTTCTTGCCAAGCGTTTTCTCTTTCTGTTTTTGCTAGTGTGGCAGCACTTTCGTTTAATTTAGTTGCCATTTTGTTGTATTCTTTTACCAATGCACCTATTTCATCATTTTTATTCCATTCTATAGCTTCGTTTCGTTGTGCAAGATTTAAGTCTCGCATTTTATTGCTTATTAAAGAAAAAGAACGTGTAATACGATTGGTTATTATTAAAGCAACTATGCCAGCAATTAATAATACAAATGCATTTAAAATAATAATGGTAACCAGAAAAGAAGAAATTTCTGCTTTTAAATTTGTTTGAGATGTAAAATATGGAATATTGAGATAAGCAATTTCTTCTCCCTCATTATTTGTAATAGGAATATAATCGCTCACAAAATCTAGGCTGCCAATTTTTTCACTTTGGTAATATTGTATTTCATTGCCGCCATGCAAATGATAATAAGCCAATGGATCTATTTTTGAACTTACAATTCCTTTAATGTATGGTAATGAAAGCGACGATGCTATTAAATCTCCAGCCGTAGTATAAAGATTTATTTCTTGACGATGTACTTTGGATAATTTGGCAATTATTTTTTCTAAAGAATCGGATGCATTAGCATTTTTATTATCAAACACTGCTGTTTCTATCATCTGCTTAGAAACTTCTGTTGAGATATCTGCTCCAACTATTTTTATGGTTCTACTTAAGGTTTCCTTATTGTTGTTTTGATACCTGCTAATAAAAAACAAAATGGTACCAATTCCAATAATTACAAAAGATAATACACTAAAAAAAATGATTGTTCCATGTACTTGTTGCCTAATGGATAATTGTACATACTTTTTTATTTTACTTCTTTTAAACCTAGCACGTAGTAATATTGATATGAAAGATGATAATGCATTTAATAAAATAAATGTGCAAAATAAAAAAGAAAACAGAGCAATAGATTCTATGATGGTGTTATTTTCTTTTACAATTAATACATACTTATTAGAACCGGCATTGTACCAAAGCTCATTGTATTTTTTGTTTTGCTCAAGCAAAAATTGTTTTCCAGCAAAATATTTTTCTGAGTATCTTGTAGTAAAAGCATAATCATTATGGCTGTTTATCAATTTACCTTGGTCGTAAATAGCAAATGCATACTCTGAGGAACTTTCTATAGAATTATTTTTGCCTCTACTAAATAATTCGGGATACAGACTTTCTT
>JAYTGY010000095.1:0-4335 GCA_043733065.1 Ferruginibacter sp. | reverse complement strand
TTTTCGTATCTGCATGTACAGGTGCAAAACAAAAATTGCCTACATGATTTGGCCCACCATTTTCATCCAATAAAATATTCCAATCTGTCCAGCCCACCGTTCCATTATTAAAATCATTTATCATAGATCTTCCATAACGTTCGCCATTAGCCCAATATTGGTAATGTTCTTCATTAAAACTTTCTGCGCAACCTTCTGTAAACAATAAATTTTTTGTAGGATATGTTTCATTTACTGCTGCTACATTTTCAAACATGGGTTGGCCACCGCTCCAAGTTTCGTACCAATGAAAACCCATGCCCCATGCATATTTCGCTGCTTCGGGGTCGTTAAAAATTACATCTGCTCTTTGCGTCATTAAATCTCTATTGTGATCCCACACTATTATTTTTTTATCGCCAAGCCCTTCTCTTTTCATTGCGGGGCCTAAATAATTTTTTAGAAAATCCCTTTCTTCTTCTGCTGTGTAAATACAACTTTCCCAGCGTTGTGTAGCCATTGGTTCGTTTTGTACTGTAATGCCCCAAACAGGTATTCCTTCTTTTTCGTAAGCCTTTATAAATTTTGTATAATACAATGCCCAACTTTGTGCAAAGGCATTGTTTAATTTTCCACCATGTAGCATATCTTTATTTGTTTTCATAAATGCAGGTGGGCTCCATGGGCTTGCAAATAATGTAAGCTTACCATTGGCAGTAGCTATGGCTTTTTTAATAAATGGAATACGAAATTGCTTGTCGTGCTTTACATCAAAAGAAGTAAGAGCAGCATCGCCCTCTGTTACATACGTGTACATATCGCTACTAAAATCACAACTGTGTATATTGGTTCTTGCGAGTGTATATCCAATGCCTTTATCTTTATTAAAATACGCTTGCAATAATTCTTGTTGTTTATCTAAAGGTAATTTTGCAAAAACTTCTGCACTAGCATCTGTAAGCGCTGCGCCAATACCAATAAAGGTTTGAAATGTCTTATTTGGCTCAACAAATACACTTATTTCTCCTTCGGTTGGTTGAGCTAATTCTTTAAAGGTTAATTTATCAGTAAGCGATAGTCGCAAATTGCTACTGTCTGCCGTTGTGTAAACGGTTACGGTTTTATCTTTTGTTGAAAAAGATTTTGTAAGAGTTGCTTTATTATTTTGAGCTATGCAAAATAAATTTATAAATATAAACGGCAGGGTAATGTATTTTTTCATTTTGTATTTTTTTTACAATATACGAAAAATAAAAAGCTGCCACCGATTTTACTCAGCAACAGCCTCATTTTTTACCCCAAGTAAAAAATATTATTGATACACCCTCACATAATCTACTTCCATGGTAGCATTTGTAATGTTAGGGTCTAGTGGTCCAGCAAAATTTCCACCCATGGCTACATTTAATATTATATGAAAATTTTTATGAAAAGGAGATGCGCCATCATTAGTATAAGACTTTACAATTACATCATCTACATAAAATTTTATAAATGTTGATGTCCATTCTGTAGAATATGTATGAAAAGCAGTATTGGTATTTTTTATCATTATAGAATCGCCATCTGCATGATCTCCAAAATGTTTCGGGTAATGCAATGTTGAATAAATTTTATTTGGTTCACAACCTTTGTGTTCCATAATATCTATTTCGCCACAATTTGGCCAACCTGTTGTTTTAATATTACTACCAAGCATCCAAATTGCAGGCCATGTGCCTACACCAGCAGGTAGCTTTGCACGCACTTCTACTTTGCCATAAGTAAAATTAAATTTATCTCTTGTGAGCAAGCGGGTAGATGTGTAAGCGCTACCATTATAATTTTCTTTTAGCGCTGTTATTTTCAACATACCTTTTGATATGCTTACATTTTGCGAACGATTGGTATAATATTCTTTTTCATTATTGCCCCAGCCCCAATCGCCTGTACCAATATCATAACTCCACTTTGTAGAATCAGGAGCACCTTTACTATTAAACTCATCTGACCATACTAATTTGTATTTTTTACTTTCTGAATTTATTTTATCATTTACAATTTTTAGCTCATCATTATTTTGCAATTCACTTTTTGTAGCAAAATTTTTATTGGCACATTCAGCCATAGCAAAACATAGTAATAAAAGAAAAAACGAATACAAGAAATTTATTTTACTCATCTGCATCTATTTTAAAAATAATAAATTAAAAAAATAAAAAGAGCACTCTGTTTTTTGTGAGAGTCTCTCTTTTTTATTTGTACCAAATACTACCTGCCTATAAAAATTGGTTCTGTTGTTATTTTCTTACCATTATTATCTAATAAATGAATATAATAAATACCAGAAGCAAGCGATGTTAAATCAATATCCATTGCAGTGTACCCTCCAAACATTACAAAACTTGCTGTATATACTTTAGCACCTGCTGCATTAAAGATTGTAATTTTTCTTGGCGATAAATTATTATTATCACTTAAATACCTTACTTGAAACTTACCAGTAGATGGATTTGGATAAACAAATATTTTTTGCTGTGCCGAATCTGAAATGCTAACAAAATTTGATGTGCCCACACAACCATTTGCGTTGGTAACTTTCAATGTGTAATTTCCTAATGCATCAATATTAGCATTTACACTATTTCCTGTTTGCCCAGTTAATAAAATTCCATTTCTATACCAAGCATACACATTACCTGCTGCAGGTCCATTTGCAATTGCAATGTTAGTAGTAAGCCCAGGAAACAATTTTGTATAAGGCGCAGCTGCAATAACGCCAACAGTAGGCGAAGCAATAATATTTACAAAAATGGCAGCTCTTGGGCTTTCGCAAGCACCCGCATTTGTTTGGCTCACATAATACGTTGTTGTGCCACTTACGTTTGTTATTGTTGTTGGAATATTTACCGTACCTGTTCCACCAGTTGCAACACTGTACCACAATAAATTATGGCCAGCATCTGCCGTAGCGGATAATAATGTTGTTTGTGCATTTACACAATATGTTACAGGAGAAATTACACTTGGCATTGCAGGAGCAATTGCTACAACAACATTTAGTGAGGCTCTTTGGCTTTCGCAACCACCAGCATTTATTTGACTCACATAATAAGTTGTAGTGCCTACTGTTGTTGTAATTGGTGTAGGTGCTGTTGTTGCTGCAGTTCCACCAGTTGCAACTGAGTACCATTTCAATGTATTGCCCACAGCTACTGTTGCTGTTAATGGAACAGCAATTACATTTTGACAATAATTAACTGCACTTGTTGTAGGGGCTGCTGCCGCTGCATTTATTGTTACTGCAATTATAGCTTTAGGACTTTCGCATCCACCTGCATTTGTTTGGCTCACATAATAATTTGAAGTGCCTGCTGTTAATGTACTCGGTGTTATTGCGGTTGTATTTCCTATACCAGTTAAACTGCTATACCATTTCAACGTATTTCCTGCTGCCCCTGATGCAGTTAAAATTGCTGCTGTTGCATTTTGGCAATACGTAAATGGCGTTGCAGCAGTTGGTGCAATTGGAGTTGCATTTACATTTACAATTAACGTTGCTCTTGGGCCTTCTAATAATGCTGAATTTATTTGACTCACATAATAAGTAGCCGTGCTTGTTGTAACCGTAGAAATAATTGGCGCCGTTGTAGAACTTGTGCCACCAGTTGGAACAGTGTACCACAATAATGTATTTCCTGCAGATGCTGTTACCGGCAATACAACTGTGCTACCAACACAAAAATTTGCAGGCGATACCACCGTTGGTACTGTCGGAATTGTTGGTACTGCGGCTGCACCAAATTTCACGTCATCAAAATAATAAATTCTTTCCCCTGCTGTTGCACCCGTTACACCAAAGTTGAAAAATATTGAAGCTTTGTTTAAATTATAAGCAAGATTTAATGCTGCAGTTCCAGTTGCTTGATTAGCAAAATTAAATTCCAATGTTTGCCATGTGTTTGCAGCGCCAGTAAATGTTGCTTCTGTCTCGCAAGATTTAGTAGGGTCATTTTTATCTTCTACTTTTAATCTTACTTGTATACCTGTATGCGGGCTCCAAACACGTACGTTCATTTTCTTTTCGGTAGCTGTAAATGGAATATTATTTGCAAATGCTGTTTGTGATGTGCCGATTAATGCTGTAACGGTTGTTCCAGCCCAAAGCTCTGCTGTATTGGTTTTGATAACTTTTGCAACTTTATTAGTAGCTAGTGTAGGATCAGTTACAATCGTTGATTGCTCTGCTCCACCAAATCCTACCAATCCATAATTTACGGTTGGGTCATCAAATGTTACTGGTACATTCATTTGGCTTAAACCACCTGCAATACTAATTAATCTAACATCATCAAACAACCAAGTAAAGTTCGCACT
>JAYTGY010000094.1:0-2772 GCA_043733065.1 Ferruginibacter sp. | reverse complement strand
ATAGAAGGCGAAGAAAGAATACTTGTAGCAGCATCATTACCAAAAGAACCCATTACTCATTTTCAAAATAACTAAGCGTGGCTTTAAACAAAGAAGTTTTTAAAACAAGGGCATTAACGGCAGTAATTTTTGCTGGAGTTATGTTGGGGGGAATGTTCATTAATGGCTATACATTTTTAGCATTATTTTCCATTGTAATGTTTGGCTGCTTGTATGAGTTTGCAAAAATTATTAAAATAATAAAGCCTACTGGTTATAGAATTTATTTAACCTTGGCGTTGCCATATATTATAGTGCCAATGATAATGCTAATTGGCCTTGGTATTGATTTAAGTAAAAATGATGTTGATATAAAAAAATATTCTTCATTAATTCCTTGCGCCATTATCTTCTCTATTTGGATAAACGATACCATGCAATATATTGTTGGGTCGTTAATTGGGAAAACTCCTTTCTCTAAAATATCGCCTAAAAAAACTTGGGAAGGTACAATCGGCGGTGCAGTACTTTGCGTAGTCGTAATGGGTTTACTTGGATATTTTTTACCAGTAGCACAATCACTTGCTGTACAACATTGGGTAGCCATAGCTGCCATCTGCGCTGTATTTGGCACCCTTGGCGATTTATTAGAAAGTAAAATAAAACGCCTTGCAGGCATAAAAGATAGCGGCAGTTTTATGCCTGGGCATGGTGGTTTTTTAGATAGGTTCGATTCTTTGCTTATAGCCACACCATTTGTATGGTTGTATGTGCAGGTTTTTGTTGTGTAATTTTTCGTAAATTTGAAAAAACAAGAGTATGCAAACTTCATTGCAAATAGATTTAACGTATGACCAAGTGCTTTCTTTAGTAAAACAATTGCCAAAGGAAGAAAAAATTATGCTATCTAAAGAACTTGAAAAGGAAAGCTTTGGAGATAAGCTTGGAAAGTTATTGGAGGTATTTAAAACAGATGAACTGAGTGAAGAAACGATTAACGAAGAAGTAGAAATAGTAAGACAGCAACGATATGATAGCAAAAAACATTAAAGTCATATTTGATACAAATGTTTGGGTTAGTTTTTTGATAGGTAAAAGACTTTCTACTATTATTAATTACATAAAAGATTCATCTATCAATATTATAGTTACAGATGAATTATTGGAAGAGATAGTTGATGTAACTGGAAGGGAAAAATTGCAAAAATATTTTACTCTGTTTCATGTTGAATTATTAATAGACCTGCTAAAAACATCCGCAGAAAATATTGTAATTAAGCCAATACATTTTATAAATAGAGACCCAAAAGATAATTTCTTACTAGATTTAATCGATATTTCAAAAGCAGATTATCTTATAACAGGCGATAAAGATTTATTAGAACTCAATCCTTTTAAAACGGCAAAAATCTTAACTCCTTTAGATTTTGAGAAAATAATTACCACCGAATTACTTTAACTTCGCCGTTCCAAAAAAATAACTTTACAAGATGACGATACATAAAGAAGGTTACAAATCAATAGCCATTGTTACTATTATTTTTATTGCATTAAATATGCTTATGCGTTGGTTTTTTGCAGCATCATTGCCATGGCTTTGTGTGTTGTTCTTTTTTGTAACCCTCGCATTTGTGTTGTTTATTGTTTCTTTTTTTAGAATACCTAATCGTACACTTTCTATAAACGATGGCCAAATTATTTGCCCTGCCGATGGTAAAGTGGTTGTGATAGAAGAAACTGTTGATGAAGAATATTTTAAAGAAAAAAGATTGCAGGTTTCTGTATTTATGAGTCCATTAAATGTACACGTAAACCGCAACCCCATAAGTGGCGAAGTAGTTTACAACCAATACCACAAAGGCAAATATTTGGTGGCTTGGAACCCAAAATCATCTACCGAAAACGAACGCCATTCTGTAGTAATTAAAAAAGGAGATAAAGAAATATTAGTAAAACAAATAGCTGGCGCTGTGGCAAAACGTATCGTAAACTATTTGCAAGTGGGTGCCCAAGTAAAACAAACTGAGGAGTTTGGCTTTATAAAATTTGGAAGTAGGGTGGACTTGTTATTGCCCGTTGGCACTACATTAAACGTAAAAATAAACGATGTGGTACAAGGTGGTGTAACGGTAATAGGTATCTTATAAAACGATTTTAACAGTTTTTCTGTATATTTATCAACAGAAACTTATATTTTTATATCGGATTAGTAACAATTAAAATAAAATTAAACATGAAAAAAGTATTCTTATTAGCTACAGCAGCATTATTAGTAACTGGTGCAGCATTTGCAGATGGTGGAAAAAAGAACAAGAAAAAATGTGCGAAGTCTAAGACTTGTTGCTCTAAAGATGCAGCTGCAAAAAAAGCTGGATGTTGCAAAGATAAAAAAGCTGAAACTACAGCAACTTTATAATTCATCTTTCGATGATATTTAAACTGTCCCTACAAAAATGTAGGGACAGTTTTATTTTACAATATATCCTCCAGTTCTTTTAAATGTGTAATGGTGTATGTGGCTTTTAATTTTGAAGCTTCGTTAATATGATTTACGAAAACCGCATCCATGCCCGCATTGAGTGCTCCTGCAATATCTGCATCTTGATTGTCGCCAATCATAATACTTTCTTTTAAATTAGCGCCAGTTTTTTGCAAAGCGTAATCAAAAATTTCTTTCTTTGGTTTTAGGCTATTGCTTGCTTCGGAGGTTATCATTTCTGTAAAATATTTATTCAAGCCGCTGTTTTGCAATTTCATGGTTTGTGTGTGTACAAAACCATTTGTGATGAGGTG
>JAYTGY010000093.1:0-2893 GCA_043733065.1 Ferruginibacter sp. | reverse complement strand
ATGGCCTTGATACCAGATTTTGGACAAGTACAAACGGATAATAGGGTTTTAAATATTAGTCCTTTTGAACAACAGTTTAGTGAAAGAAGACCATTTTTTACAGAAGGTACAGAACTATTTAGCAAAGGAGGTTTATTATATACTAGAAGAATTGGTAAAAACCCAAACCAAGTAAATTACAATTACGATAATTCCGGAGCAAATGAAGAAATAATAAAAGACCCACAAGAAACCAAAATAGCAAATGCTACAAAAGTAAGTGGGCGCATGCAAAATGGCTTGGCAATTGGTGTGCTTAATGCAATAACATCAAAACAAAATGCCACTATACAAAATAACATTACAAAAGAAGAAAGAAAAGTAGAAAGTTTTCCGCTAACAAATTACAATATGATTGTGGTAGATAAAACACTAAAAAATAATAGCAGCATAAGTTTTGCCAACACAAATGTAATGCGCAGCGGCAGTGATTATGATGCAAATGTTTCGATGGTATTAGCAGACTTTAACGATAAAACAAACACTTGGAATATTGGTGGTAAAGCAGGTGTAAGTAATTTAATAGGGGCAGCGCACGATGCAAAAACAATAAGCGGTTATACGCAAAGTGTTTATTTTGGTAAAACAAGTGGCAAATTAAATTTTAATATTTCGAGCGATTATACGGATACAAAATTTGATAAAAATGATATGGGGTATCAATCAAACAATAATACTTTCGACAATAGTTTTTATGTAGGGTATAATATAAATAAACCCAAGGGTTGGTACAATAGAATTGGGGGAAATATAAATGGCTATTTGAGTAGGCTAGCTTCGCCCCTCGATCCTTTAAAACAAAAAGGACATATGTTTCAAGAATATTTTATGGCTGCTAATTTTTTTGGGCAAACAAAAAAGCTCTGGTTTTTTTATGCCAATATAAATAACAGAATAGAAGGAAATGATTATTATGAACCAAGAGAAACTGGTAGGGTTTTTAAAAGAGGAGGAAGAACAAGTATATACATGAATATTACGAGCAACGAAGCTAAAAAATATTCTTTTAGTCCAGAGCTTGGTTTGAGATTGGGGCGTCAATTTAAAGGTACATTTGGCTACAATGTTGGACTGTATCATAAATTGAGATTGAATCAAAAAATATCTATTGATCATGGAATAAGTTTTGAAAACAATTTAGAACAAGCTGGATTTGCTTACTCAGATACGAATGGAATTCTTTTTAGTAGAAGGGATGCTAGAACAATACAAAACACTATAAACGTAAAATATAGTTTCACAAATAAAATGGGGCTTACGCTTAATGTAAGGCATTATTGGAGTGGGGTAAAACCAGCGGAAATGCTATTGTTAAATAGTAAGGGATATTTAGAAAAACCAAGTTTTATTACAAAACCTACTACCGATTATAATCAAAACTTTAATTCATTTTCCGTAAATATGATTTATACTTGGCAAGTAGCCAATGGTAGTTTTTTAAATATTGCTTGGCAAGATGAAGCCTTTGAATCTGTTCGTAAAGATTTTGAACAGAATTATTTTGCAAACATAAAAAGGACTTTTAATGTAAATAATGCCAACACATTATCTGTAAAACTGGTTTATTTTATAGATTATCTCAATTTAAAGAAGAAGAAATAATGTAGATTTCTTATGCTAGTTTTTTAAAAAATATTGGTTTTTCATTTGAGATGAAATCCTTTTCGTATAATACAATTTTTACCTATAAACACTATAGTAAATGATTGGTATTAAGTTATTTTTGAAAAAACCGAATATTTCCTTAGTTTTATACTGAAGTTCCGCTTCAAACCCATTATTTACTAACCATAAATTTAAATTATCATGGCAGGAAAATTAACAGCGTATTGCATGAAAACAAAAGAAAAAAATGTTCCAATGCAAGATGCAGTAATCACAAAAACGAGTCGTGGCGGCTATATGGCGCAAGGCAACGACGGTAAGGGAAATAAAATGACAACTATGCTTGGCGAAGCTAGAGCACTAGAAGCTGTAAAAGATGGCGTAGCTAAAAAAGGCTGGTAATACAGTTAGATTTTAGATACAAGACTTTAGACATAAGATATTGGCGACTCATTTTTGGGGCGCCTTTTCTTTTTACTAGACATTGGATTTATAGATATAAGACACTAAATTTTAGACAATTGCGTAATCTTAGTTTTACTATACATACGTGCCTCTTCAATTGGAAATGATTTATCTTCTCTTACATTTATAAGATGTTGCTTTCTCAAATTCTCAATCATTTTTATTGAGGCTAATTCTGTTTTTTTTGATTCGACTTTTTTCATCTCCAAATATTCAGTTTTAAAATTACTTTTTTTGATATTCCACCGCCTTGCTCAAAAACTTAAATATTTCTAACATCGTTTTTATATCTTCCACTACTAGTATTCCATTTTTACCCACTTGTTTTAATTTCGCTTTATTCGTTCCTACTTGCAAAAATTGTAATACTTTATTAAACGTTTCGCTTTGAAAATATGGCGAATCGGGATTGGAAACAAAGAAACATTTAAGCACTTCGTTTTTTAAGAACATGCGCTCAAAGCCAAGCTCCACAGCCATTTTACGGCAACGAACTGTGGTATACAAATCTTCTACTTGATGTGGTATTGGGCCAAACCTATCTTGCATTTCTGCATGAAAAGCCACCAAATCTTCTTCCGTATCACAATTATCTAAACGGCTGTATAGCGATAATCTTTCTGTAATACTTTCTACATAACTATCGGGTATGAGAATTTCTAAATCGGTATCAATTGAGCAATCCTTTACAAAGTCATCTTGCTGTTGTATCTCTTCTTTAAACAAATCTCTAAACTCATTTCGCTTTAATTCTTTTACAGCTTCGTCTAATATTTTTTGATAC
>JAYTGY010000092.1:0-5186 GCA_043733065.1 Ferruginibacter sp. | reverse complement strand
GGTACTTCATCTTTTTCATAAGCGGTAGCTGCCTCTCTTAATGCAAGGCGCATGTATTGTTCATCCGTCATAGTTGCTTAACTTTAATACAAATTTAGATTAAATAGTAATGGAGCAACTAGAAAAAATGCGTGCCTATTTTGAAAGTGGTGCTACGCAATCTTATGAATTTAGAAAAGAACAATTGCAAAAATTGAAAGCAGCTGTAGTAGCGCATGAGGTGGAAATTTATGCAGCATTACACAAAGACCTTCGCAAAAGCAAAGAAGAAACTTATGTAACAGAAAATGGTTTTTTTTTAGCAGAAATAAATAATGCCATAAAGAAATTGAGTGGTTGGATGAAGCCACAAGGCGTGGGCACAAATTTGCTCAATTTCCCCTCTAAAAGTTTTATAATAAGTGAGCCGCTTGGTGTGGTGCTTATAATAAGCCCGTGGAATTATCCATTTCAATTATTGATGACGCCGCTAATTGGCGCTATTGCTGCGGGTAATTGTGTAGTAATGAAACCGAGTGAGCTTGCACCCGCTACCGAAACAATAATGAAAAAAATTATTGAATCAACCTTTGATAAAAATTATATTTTGTATGCTGCTGGCAATGGCGCAACGATAGTGCCTGAGCTGATGAATAATTTTATTTTTGACCATGTGTTATATACTGGCAGTACAGCTGTAGGAAAAATTATTTATGAATTGGCAGCTAAAAATTTAGTGCCAGTTACGCTAGAACTTGGTGGCAAAAGCCCATGCATTGTAGAGGCAGATGTGGATGTAAAACTTACTGCAAAAAGAATTGCTATGCCAAAATTTAGCAATGCTGGGCAAATGTGTGTAGCGCCAGATTATGTGCTCGTACATGAAAGTGTGAAAGATGCTTTGGTGGCAGAAATGAAAAAAGCATTAAACCAATTTTTTGGTGAAGATGCACAGCATAGTGGGTTTTATGGCCGTATTATAAACGAAAGACAATTTGATAGGCTCGAAAAATATTTGAATAATAGTAAAATATTATTTGGTGGCAAAATAGATAAAGCTGATTTATATCTATCTCCAACATTGCTAGAAATAACTAATGTAAATGACGCAATAATGCAAGATGAAATTTTTGGACCAATATTGCCAATCATCCCTTTTAAAACAATGGAAGAAGCCGTTGCCATTATTAAACAACATAAAAATCCATTAGCCATGTATGTGTTTACAAAAAATAGCAATAAAGAAAAACAATGGCTCAACGCTGTGGCTTTTGGAGGCGGCTGTGTAAACAATGCAAGTTATCATCTTACAAATCATAACTTGCCATTTGGCGGGCGTGGCACGAGTGGCACAGGTAGTTATCATGGCAAGTATAGTTTTGATACGTTTAGCCATAAAAAAAGTATAATGAAAACATATACTTGGTTAGATTTGTGGGTGAAGTACCCACCATTTACGGGGAGGATGGGATTTTTTAAAAAGATAATAAGGTAGGGTTTAACAAAAAGTGTTATTGATTTTTGCTTCGCAAAAAAGAGTTAGCCACAAAGCCGCAAAGGCACAAAAGAAAAACTTCGTTTTTGTTTTTGCTTCGCAAAAAGTATAAATATTTAGAATTAGAAATTGCATAATAAAAACACGAAGTGTTTTTAACTTAGTGCCTTTGAGCCTTTGTGGCAATAACCCTTTCTGCGAAGCAGAAAAAAAAACTTAATAGTAAAAATGATGACAGGTAAACAAAAATTCATACAACTAATCTACCCAGCCTTAGAAAAAATAACAGGTTTATTTAAGATAAACAGCAAAGTGTTATCATCAAAAACGCTCGCTACCACTTCGTTTTACGATTTAAAAGCTGTGATGAATAACGGACAGGAATATGACTTTACAAAATTGAAAAACAAAAAAGTGCTGATTGTAAACACCGCATCTAATTGTGGATATACGCCGCAGTACGATGATTTGCAAAAATTATATGGCATTAATAAAGATATGCTTCAGATTATTGCTTTTCCTGCAAATGATTTTAAAGAACAAGAAAAAGATAATGATGAAACCATTGCAGAGTTTTGTAAAATAAACTTTGGTGTAACTTTTCCATTAATGAAAAAAGCAGTCGTTATAAAAAGTGATAAACAGAATAATATATTTAACTGGCTTACCCAAAAAGAAAAAAATGGGTGGAATACAAAAGCGCCATCATGGAATTTTTGTAAATACTTAATAGATGAAAAAGGAAACCTAACACATTTTTTTGAAGCATCTGTACCGCCATTGGGTAAAGAAATAGCAAACGCCATAAATAGTTAATGTATGTTTACAAAAGATACCATTGAAAATTATTTTTTGAGTTTTAAGCAAGAGCATCTTTTTTTATTGTTGCTTGCGGGAGTATCGCTTATTGTGGCTTTGGTGTTTTATTTTGGTGTAAAAAAGCATTTTTACAAAGGCTTTGCAATACCGTTGTTTAGTGCTACCATGTTATTTTTTATACTTGGATTTAGCAATTATAAAAATGCAGATAGGCTCAGAAAAATTTGTGTGTATGATTACGACTTGCACCCAGAGTATTTAAAAACCCGTGAGCTTGTTAGAATAGATTCTGTAATGCTAAATGCCAATATTGTTTTTTATGTGAGCATTGTTTTGATGCTAGCTGCTATTGGTATGTTTTTATATTTTAATAAAAAATTGAATACACAATATTTTAAAGGCGCAGCTGCAGCTTTGTTTTTAATGGCACTTATAAGCGCAATTTCATTTTTTATAATGAAAGAAAAGATGACAGATTATAAAAACGGAATAAAAGAGTTCACTAAGGAAATAAAAACTACTTAATCTGTTGCACAATAAAAGTTGAAAAAAGATTTACCGATGAAGAGCGGCGGGATAGAAGCGGAAAGCCCACAGCGACGTAGGAGCGAGGACTTGTAGCGAATAGCCCGGACAAATGCTGATTGAAAAACTAAAGCCAACCGCCAAAAAAAATCTTACATCTTCAATATTAATTCATCTATCTACAATGGGCAATTTTCATGATAATCTATCAACTCAATTGGTGTTCTTTCAAAACTATAATCTTTGTAGTGTGCAGTTATTTCGTCTAACACTTCGTGTATTTCGCTAGGCTGGTTAAGGGTTACAAGCCGTAGGCGAAAATCTTTTATGCCTGGTAATCCTTTTAAATAATTGGTATAATGGCGGCGCATTTCGTTGATGCCTACAATTGGTCCTTTCCAATCTATAGATTTATCGAGGTGTGTTTTGCAAACCGTAATACGCTCTTCTAAAGTCGGTGAAGGTAGTATCTCACCAGTGGTGAGGTAATGTTTTATTTCTCTAAAAATCCATGGGTAACCAATGGCAGCACGGCCAATCATAATACCATCTACACCATATCTTTCTTTGTATTCTTTTGCTTTTTGTGGGCTATCAATATCGCCATTGCCAAATACAGGAATGGTAATGCGTGGGTTATTTTTTACTTTAGCAATGAGCTTCCAATCTGCCTCGCCTTTGTACAACTGGCTGCGTGTGCGCCCGTGTATGGATATAGCCGCTACGCCTATGTCTTGCATGCGCTCGGCTACTTCTTCAATATTTTTTGTAGCATCATCCCAGCCCAATCTTGTTTTTATAGTTACTGGTAATTTTGTACCAGCAATTACCGATTTTGTAAGACGCTCCATTAAATTTATATCTTTCAAAACCCCTGCACCAGCACCTTTTAGCGCTACTTTTTTTACTGGACATCCAAAATTTATATCAATAAAATCTGGATTTACGGCTTCGCAAATAGCAGCGCTTAAACCCATAGCTTCTTCATCGCCACCAAAAATTTGTATAGCAAACGGGCGTTCTTCTTCCGAAAAATCGAGCTTTTTCAAACTCTTCATGGCATCTCTAATCAAGCCTTCGCTGCTAATAAACTCGCTGTACATCACGTCTGCGCCATTGTCTTTACACACTGCACGAAACGGCGGATCGCTCACATCTTCCATAGGTGCAAGTAATAACGGAAACTCGGGTAATTGTATGTGACCTATTGATGGCATGGTAAAAAAGTTCAAAGTTGAATGTTCAAAGTTTTTATTTGCATATTTGCACATTTGCATATTTTACTCAACCGCTAATAACAAAACTACATCATCAAAAACTGGGAATTGAGTATATTGCGTGCAAATTTACTATTAATTTGGTTCTTCTATAAAAATTGTGCAATTGTTATTTTTGTTAACGAGCCGAAAAGCCTTGATTTAGCTTCATTGGCGACGCTCCGTTCAAGTTCAGTTTTTCAATTTTGCTTTTATTATGCAATAGATTTGCAATAATTAAAATATAAGAATCATTAACTAATTTGATTATGGAGTACAGAAGTATAAAAGGTTTTACAGGTTGGGGGCAGCTTGGGTTTTTGTTTGCGTTTTTAGGATTTGGATTTATTTTGGTATTGATTGTACAGTTATTGTTTACCATGCAAATGTTGCCAGCTGGTAAAACTATTGCAGATGCCGATGCCACCATGAAAGCAATGATGGCTCCCGAAAATGTAGGTATGGCAAGAGCTTTACAAGTTGTTAGCACTTTTGTATTAATGTTTATCCCTGCTGTATTGTGGAATTATTTTAGCAATGGAAAAAGTTTTCACTGGCTAGGTTTTAGCAAACATATAAATGTGTTTCAAATTTTACTTGGCTTTATGATTATGTATGCCGCAGCCATTGCTGCATCGCCATTAGAAGATTTTACAAAATATGTGATATCGTATTTTCCAAGCGTTAATGCTGCGGCAAAACACATGGAAGATTTATATGCACAGCAAGCCCTAGCATTGAGCAATTTAAAAAGTGTGCAAGAATACATCATTGCTTTATTCATTATGGCATTTTTTCCTGCTATGTTTGAAGAAGTTTTTTTTAGAGGCACTATGCAAAATCTTTTGGTACGTTGGTTACAAAAACCAATAGTTGCTATTGTTATTACATCGCTTATTTTTAGTTTAATACATGCATCTGTGTATTTATTTTTGAGTAGGGCAGTATTGGGTTTTGCACTTGGGCTTATGTTTTACAAAACAAAAAACATTTGGGTAAATATTATTGCACATTTTTTAAATAATGCTTTTGCACTTACAGCGCTTTATGCCATGCGTTTAAAAACTGGCAAAGTAGAACTAGATAAAATAGACCCTCATGTACACTGGAGC
>JAYTGY010000091.1:0-9250 GCA_043733065.1 Ferruginibacter sp. | reverse complement strand
TTTATAAAAAGTAAACATGCCATGCAAAAAACCAATTCACGTAAAATATTTTTTTTCATTATGATTTGTTTTGGGTGTAGGCATAATTGCCAAACGAAGAACCAAATGTTAGCCAAATCCACCTCTAAACAAACACAAAACTATATTACTGCTAATGGTATATTTTTTACAAACTGTTTTTTCTAAATCGCTCCCATTTTATTACCATAAATTTATCGCCCAATTCTGTAATGATGCAGCCTGCACTTTTCAAAGAATTTTTATCGCCTAAAAAATCGAGCAATTCCGCATGGGTAAGCACTTTATAGGTAGGATGGTAATCATTATTTTCGGGCATTTTTATACTATATTTTTTTACCCAATTCATAACCGTTACATGGCTTATGCCAAGTATGCGTTCTATTTCTCTATACGTAACCCCTTCTATGTAGAGTTGTAATGCTTTAATTACATAGTATGGGTCTATTTGTTTACCCTCTTTTAAAACAGTAAATGAGTAGTTGCAGTTTTTGCATCTATACCGCTGTCTTCCTTTAACAACGCCGCTTTTAATCAATACTTCACTTTGGCATTTGGGGCAAGCAATCTGTTTCATTTTTTAAAATTAACGCATCAACTATATACAATTAGCAAAACTATACTAATTTAGCAATGTTTATATTTATTACAATTGTTTAGTTGCTAATTTTAGCAAATCAAAAAATGGAGGAATTGATTTTATTTTTTGTTAAAATAAATAAGTGTGTAATGTTTTATCAATCGTTTGTTTGGAGGAAATTGTTTTGGATGTATTAATTTGGTGGTTGTGGGATTTGTTTTTATTTTGAGAGGGGTGTTTTTTAATTACGAATACAGTGTATTCGTAATTGCGAACGCAGTGCGTTCGCAATTGTGTCCGCAGTGAGGACACAATTAAAATGAACATTTTATTAACCTTAAAAGGATTAAATTTTGAAAATGCTTAAATTAAATCTTCAAATTTAAAAGCTGTCAGCCTGAGCTTGTCGAAGGCGGGTAAGTTTAAGTAAGGAGCTTCTTTTATTAATAGCACCGCCTTCGACAAGCTCAGGCTGACATTAAAATAACCGAACGAATATTGGTGAGTGTTTTTAAAATATAATGTCAATCTATATTGTAATAAAAGATGAAAAAAGAGATGCTGTTGAACGGAGCGTCGCCACTGAAGTTCAATCAAGGTACTTCAGCTTGTAAACAAAAAATAAAATATAAAAAATATTATGAGTTACCCTTATCAAATAAATTCTTTAGAACAATACCATGCAGACTATAAAAAAGCCGCAGAAGAACCCGAAGCATTTTGGAGCAATGTTGCCGAAAATTTTTATTGGAGAAAAAAGTGGGGCAAAGTATTGGATTGGAATTTTGCAGAACCTAAAATAGAATGGTTTGCAGGTGCAAAATTAAACATTACAGAAAATTGTATAGACAGGCATTTGCCTACCATGGCGGAAAAACCTGCTATCATTTGGGAACCCAACAATCCCGATGAACGCCCTAGAACCGTTACCTATGCTAGGTTACACAAACGTGTGTGCCAAGTGGCGCAAATGCTAAAAAACAATGGCGTAAAAAAAGGCGACCGTGTATGCATATACATGGGCATGGTGCCCGAGCTTGCGTATGCCGTGCTTGGCTGTGCAAGAATTGGTGCTATACACTCTGTAATTTTTGGTGGCTTTAGTGCACAAAGTATTGCCGATAGATTGGATGATGCCAATGCAGAATTTATTATTACGTGCGATGGTTCGTACAGAGGGGATAAAATTATTCCGTTGAAAGATGTAATAGACAATGCACTTGTAGGAAATAAAACCATAAAAAAAGTTATCGTTTATACAAGAACAAGAACGGCGGTGAGCATGATAAAAGGCAGAGATGTGTGGTGGGAAGATGAAATGGATATTGCCGAAGACCAAGTAGAAAAAAATGGCGTAGTGAGTTTTCCTGCCGAAGAAATGGATGCAGAAGACCCATTGTTTATTTTATATACTAGTGGTAGTACAGGTAAACCAAAGGGTGTTGTACACACATGTGCGGGCTACATGATTTGGACAACCTATACTTTTGTAAACATGTTTAATTACAACCAAGGCGATATACATTTTTGCACAGCCGATATTGGTTGGATAACAGGGCACAGTTATATTGTGTATGGTCCATTGGCTGCAGGCGGCACTAGCCTTATGTTTGAGGGCATTCCTACTTTTCCTAATGCAGGGCGGTTTTGGGATATTATAGACAAGCATCAAGTAAATATTTTATACACGGCACCAACTGCACTGAGGAGTTTAATGAGTTTTGGTGATGCGCCTTTGTTAGGAAAAAATTTATCATCATTAAAAACATTGGGCACAGTAGGCGAACCTATAAATGAAGAAGCTTGGCATTGGTATAATGATAATATTGGAAAAAATAAATGCCCTATTATAGATACTTGGTGGCAAACAGAAACCGGTGGTTGTCTTATTTCAAACCTTGCAGGTATAACGCCTGCAAAGGCAGGATGGGCAACGCTTCCCATGCCTGGTGTGCAACCAATTATTGTAGATGAAAAAGGGGAAGAAGTTACCGAAGCTGATGAAAATGGTATGCTGAAAGGTAACCTTTGTATTAAAGCACCATGGCCTGGCATACTTCGCACAACCTATGGCGACCATGAAAGATGCCGAGTAAATTATTTTGCTACATACCCTAATTTATATTTTACTGGCGATGGTGCATTGAAAGATGCTGAAGGCAATTATAGAATAACGGGACGGGTTGACGATGTGCTAAATATTAGTGGCCACCGCATAGGCACTGCCGAAGTGGAGAACGCCATAAATATGCACACAGGTGTGGTGGAAAGCGCTGTGGTAGGCTATCCGCACGATATAAAAGGGCAAGGTATTTATGCATTTGTAATTTATAATGGGCATCATGGTGATGAAAACCAACGCCGCCAAGATATAAGCCTAACCGTAGCAAAGATAATTGGCGCCATAGCCAAGCCTGATAAAATACAATTTGTAAGCGGTCTGCCAAAAACTCGTAGCGGAAAAATTATGCGCCGCATTCTTAGAAAAATTGCTGAAGGTGAAACGGAAAATTTGGGCGATATTACAACATTGTTGGACCCTGATGTGGTGGCGGAGATAAGGGATGGGAAGGTGTAAGAAAATACTTTTGGGGTTAGCGAATCTTATACTTGAATATTGAAAATTGTAATTGCAAATAAAAATGTTCAATATTCAATTTTCAACACTCAATTTTCAAATTGTTTTAGCCTTGAAAAATCGTTCAATATTTGTAGCGCATCCTGTGTCTGACACCTATAAAATGTAGCATCGCTTATGCAGAGAGTTTGTGAGGTGTCTGACACATTCAAAAACAACTTCTATTATTTATTTGGGGTATCTGATAAATGTGTCAGACACCTGTAAGTAGTTTTTAAATTGTTAGATTGTTACAAGGTGTCAGACACAGCGGAGGCTTCAATTATTTATACTTTTATTATGGAGTAGATATTTGCGAAGATGATTTGGTATTTTTTTCTTTAAATTTTTCTATATGAAAACAAATTTCATCAATATCCATATTTAAGTTTTCCAATTTAAATTCTATCGCTTTAAAAGTATCATTCAAATATTCATAATAGTGCATCACTAAATAATAGGTATTATCTTCTCCTCTATCTTCAATTCTAATATAAGTAGCAATAACATTTTGCCAAGCTATTTTTTCTGCTTTTTTATTTATCCAAACTCCTTTGCTATCTAAAACTATTCTAGGCTTTTTGTCAGAAATTTTAATAAAGTAATATAATGATGCAGCAAAAGTTAATACTCCAAACGACAATAGCATCCTATCATAATTTTCAGTTACTCCAGCGTAAACCACAAATATTGAAAGACAGAAAAAAACAATACTCAAAATTGCGTTTCCTTTAAAATTCAATTTTACAATAATAATTTCTATGGTTTGTTCGAAATTATTTATTGGAGGCGAGTATTCTAATGTAGAAGTATATTTAATTTTATTGCTTTTCCACCAAGGTGAAGGTTTATCTGCATATTCTTATTTACACCAATCTATTACTTCTTGTTTTCTTTCTTCAAAAGTTTTTACCATAAATCTATTTATATTGTATGCCTTATGCAAAATAAGATATTTTTTTTATGTTTTTAAAAGTAATAAATTTATTACCTATATTTGTAAAAGATGAAATCGAATGAATTGCTAAGACTGCTTACTAGAGATGGTTGGGTTGCTTTTAGGCAATCTGGTAGTCATGTGGTAATGAAGCATCCTTTAAAAGAAGGACAAGTTATTTTTCCAAATCATGGAAGCAAAGAAGTGAAGAAAGGACTGCTCAATGGTATTTTAAAACAAGCACAAATTAAAACAACAAAAAGATGAAAAAACCTGTTATACATATTAGCATCATAAAAGAAGATATTGGGTATAGTGGAACATGTACTATTCAAAAAAAGTTTATAGGTACACAAGGAGATAATTATACAGAGCTGCAAGAAAATATTGTGGAAGCTGTAAATCTAGCTTTTGAAGAAGAAGGTTTTGTTTATACCATTTCTGAAATTGTATTAAACTATGACATGAATAGTTTCTTTGGATTTTTTAAAGTAATTAATGCTAAAGCATTATCTGAAAGAATTGGAATAAACCAAAGTTTGTTGGCGCAATATATAAAAGGACACAAAAAACCATCAGCCATTCAAAAGAAAAGAATACTTACTGGTGTGCACGAGTTGGGTAGAGAGTTGGCTGCAGTACAGTTTTAAAATTTTTTCTACACCGCAAACTCCACCGCCGCCCTCACATGCAACAACGTCGTATCAAAAATTGGCACAGTAACATTTTCTTGCTTTATAAGAATAGGTATTTCTGTACAGCCTAAAATAATACCTTCTGCACCTTGTGCTTGCAAGCTTTGTATAATTTTTAAAAAGCCTGCTTTACGCTCTGGTAAAAAAATACCTTTGCTCATTTCGTTGTAAATACAATCGTTTATATATTCAATATCGGCTTCATTGGGTATAATTGTTTCTATATTTTGTGTAGCTAGTTTGTCTTTAAAAAAATCTAATTGCATCGTATATTTTGTACCAAGCAATGCTACTTTTTTTATTTGCTGTTTGGTTATTTCTTTGGCAGTAGCATCTACAATATGTATGAGTGGTATGTTTATAGAGGCTTGTACTTTGTCTGCTATATTGTGCATGGTATTGGCGCCAATGAGCAAACATTCTGCTCCTGCTTTTTCTAGTGTTTGTGCAATGTTGCTCAGCATCGTTGCTAGGCCATCCCAATCGTGTGCTACGGTAAGTGCTTTTATTTCTTCAAAGTTTACAGAATACATTAATATTTTGCAAGAACTAGCGCCACCAAGTTTTTCATTGGTTAGTTTGTTTAGCAACGTATAATAGTCAACCGATGATAGCCATGTAAGGCCACCTATAAATCCTATTGTTTTCATATAGTGAAGATAAATGAAAAATATTGTTGGTTATTTGAAATAATATTAAATTTACAATTCAATTCAATCAAAATGACACGAATAGCAGGTTTAAAATTTATAAAAAACAATACTGGAAAAGTAACACATGTTACACTTAGTATGAAGCACCATGCAAAAGTGGTGGAAGACCTTATAGACCATCAACAAATGGCTGATGCTCGCAATGATGAATTTATACCTTGGGAGGAAGCAAAAAAAGATTTGGAAAAAATTGCAAAGGCTAAAACTAAAGTGCTTGTATAATATTATCATTAGCAAACAGGCTAAAAAATATATTGCCAAACAAGATACACCCACCATTAGAAGACTTTCTGCCGCCATTAGCTCATTGGCTATTAATCGAACAGAAATTGGAGAGCCACTTACAAACCATGAAACATAATATAAATTAAGGGTTGGTGATTTTAGAATTTTGTATGATGTTTATGAAAACGAGCTTATTGTTCGAGTAGTAAAAGTATTAAACAGAGGCGATGTTTATAAAAAATAAAACGCTTGTTAAAAGCAACAAGCGTTTTAAAATTTACTCCCCCACCAAATCCTCTCGCTTCTTCCTAAACTTCTTAGGATCGCTACCATCCATTTGTACAATGGCAGGATAAAATTTTCCAACAATATATAATTATGATGATTGGCTTTGAATTTATTTATTTAAATATAATTATAATTATTCTACTGCACCACCTTATTCGCACAGCTGCTGCTAGCAAAGGCTTCAGGCTTGGCTTTAAAAGCAAATCCCATTCCTTGTATATAACCCATGGCTTCTTTTAAAGCATCGTTACTTTTAAAATTGGGGTTGGTATTTATATCAGCATGCACTTCCATATCTACATTATACATCGTAAATATTCTGCAAAGTGCATACGCTACTTCTATACTTTTTCCTACTTCCAAAAGCATACGTTCTTTAATGTACATTTTTTGTTTTGTGCTTTCGTTGCGTATGTACATAAAGCCGCCCTTGCCTTTTCTTATGAAAACAATTACGGTTGCAAAATCGGTATCCTTGCCTTTTACTTGGCTATCGGTGCCAATACAAACTTTGAGTTCGTTGCCTGCTTCTTTTTCTCTGAGTACTGTTTGCCTTACTTCTTCTTCAATAGAACCTGCTATCAATTGGCCGTTCAATTTCCTCCACTGATGTTGTTGTTTCATCTGTTTAGTTTTATTAGGTTAGTATTCGCTGAGTAATTTAACTCATTTTATTTGTTGTAATTGCTTGTTAATTATTTTTTAATGTTGCTTTCCACAATTTTCAAGCCATTGTGGACAAAATAGGATTCGAACCTATACTACTGCGGCTTCAACACAGCACTCTACCATTGAGTTATTTGTCCAAAAAAAGATGATTCAAAAATTCGTTCCGACTTACATTCGTATAATAACGCTGTGTCTTCAAATACATCTTTTGCGGAGAATATCATCCCGCATTTCGGCGGGAGAACTGATGAGGCTTTTACGCCTTGCTGCTTAGCAAGCAGTTCTCTTAACCGCTTGAGTAATTCTCCTTTTGTTGCGGAGAGAAAGCGATTCGAACGCTTGATTCACTTGTAGCGAATTAACTGTTTTCAATCCCGCAATTCTGCGGGACAAAACCCACTGGGTTCTCTCCATTATGTGTGAGTGATAGGATTCGAACCTATTTATCTCTTTCGAGAATCGGTGTTACAGACCGGTACAATTCGCCATCATTGTAGCACTCACATTTTTGAGGATGAAAAAAGATTCGAACTTTTAACCTTAGACTTAACAAGTCTCCGCTCTGCCATTGAGCTATTCATCCTTTTGTTGGCCAGATGATCCCGCATAAGGCGGGAGAACTCATATTTCCAGATTAAAAGTCTGGAACTCTAACCGTTGAGTTACAAGCCAATTTTATTTTGTTGCGATTATTGGACTCGAACCAATAGCCTTTACCGTATCAGGGTAGTGCTCTACCAGTGAGCTAAATCACATTTTTGTTGCGACCATAAGATTCGAACTTATAACGCTCGGCTTATGAGACCGACATGTTACCATTACACCAAGTCGCAATTTTTTGTTGGCTCAGAAAGATTCGAATCCTCCAGCTGCGGACAAGCTTTTCATCAATTCATCCGTAGTGAAGCATTCTCATCTGTTGAACTATGAGCCAATATTTGTGCGACTTTCAGATTCGAACTGAATAAAGTCATTTCATGTTTTCCTTTCAGAAAGAAAGGGAAAAGAATGTGTTGCCATTACACCAAGTCGCATTGGTTGTTTGTGGGTATCGAACCCTATTCTCCACTTTCACAGAGTAGCGCTTTACCTTTAAGCTACAAACAACATCTGATGTTCGGATTGGATTCGAACCAATATCTTCAGAATCAAAATCTGACATGCTAGCCATTGCACTACCAAACAATTTTGCGGTTCGTAAGGGAGTCGAACCCTTGACCTCAGATAGACAATCTGTAATGTTAGCCGTTACACCAACGAACCCTTTTTGTATAGTAGACATCCCGCAATTCTGCGGGAGAACCTATGGAGCCTCTCCAATCCAAATGGAGTATCCGACCAACCGGAATACTACTATGTTTTTCAGAAGTAGTTTTAAAAGAAGCGTCCCTGTTGCATCTCACAGGGAGCGCTCTCACTCCTCCTCCTGCATATATTATTTTTATTAGTTTCTTTTATTAAAAATCATTTGTAATGCTTTGTGAATAGGAATTACAATTATTAAAAATTTCATTCTATACTTTTTTTGCTTCGCTTCAATAAATGTGTCAGACACCTGATAGTGCTTTTATACTTTGTAGATTAAGCTTAAGGTGTCAAACACAAAAAAAGCCCAATCGTTTTTGCTTATTACGATTGGGCTTTCTTGCAAGAGTGCATTTGTTATTCACTCTTTCGCAGCTTGCGCAATCGTATGTTACTATCTATATTTTCATCATTACATAAAATAAAATCTGCCTTGGGCGTAAATATTCCTATACTAATCGGAGATAGATAGCGCATGTGGGTTTTATTTTTTTGTGAATGATTCATTTAATTTTTTTATTGTTGTTGACTCGATTTTATTTACAAGTTGTTTTAAATATTTGAAATATTTTTTCTTTCTTAATTATAAAAAATCCTATTCACAAGATTGTCAGGGTGAGCTTGTCGAACCCGGTGCTTTTAAATAAACCCGTCTTCGACAAGCTCAGACTGACAGTTTAATAACTCAAACTAACAGACATTAAAAAACCCCGCTGTTGTAGGCGGGGCTTAAGTTATATAGAATTAGTTGTTACTATTCATCAGCATAACATGCCCCGCAATTGTTATAGTCTCCTTTCGGTGATAAAGAATTCGCCACAGGCGATTTCCTACAATTTGCTGTTTTAATATGTAGTTGTATGCGTAACATGTCGTTGTTTTTTATTTTTGTTTTGCAATGCAAAGATGAATTTATTTTTTTGAAACGACCAAATATTTTTTTAAAATATTTTTTTGAGTGTAAAAAAACATAAAAATATTTGCATTAATCATCATCATCTTTTTTTACCGAAACCCTTACAAATGCCGCACGTTTAGGCGATGGCACAATGCTATTTTCACCTCTCATGGCTACCCATAAAATTTTATTTAATTCATCATCTCGTGCAGCATCTTCTTTTGCAAAATCCATCATTTCAGATTTTTGTTGCCAATAATTTGATGCCATATTTTTTTCACTCAAGTTTATTGTAGGCATAATTG
>JAYTGY010000090.1:0-8737 GCA_043733065.1 Ferruginibacter sp. | reverse complement strand
GTTTGCGATTTTAATTTATCGTAAAAATCGAAAACAATTTCGGTAAGTGGCATCTCAAACGTAAGCTCCACACGGGTTGGGCTAAGGTAACCTTGGTGTATCAACATACCACGCTTGCTTATGCAAAGCGTCATAATGTTTCCAATGTATTCGGGCTTGGTTATTATTTGCGCTTTAATGTAAGGCTCTTCAATTTTGTCTGTACGAGTTGGGTCGGGCAGCAACGCAGGGTTGTGTACATGTATCACTTCGCCTTTGTTGGTGTGCGCAATAAAACTAACGTTAGGCACTGTCGTTATCACTGTTTGGTTAAACTCACGCTCCAATCGCTCCTGTATTATCTCCATGTGAAGTAACCCTAAAAATCCACATCGAAAGCCAAAACCCAATGCCTGTGAGGTTTCTAGCTCAAAGGTAAGAGATGCATCATTCAGTTGCAATTTCTCCATACAATCACGCAGCTCTTCAAACTTATCTGTGTCCACAGGAAAAATGCCTGCAAACACCATCGATTTTACATCTTCAAAACCATCAATTCTTTCTTTCGTTGGGTTGGCTACACTCGTTAGCGTATCGCCCACTTTTACTTCCTTCGCATTTTTTATTCCCGTAATTATATAACCCACATCGCCACAAAACACTTCGTCTTTTTTCTCCATGCCGAGTTTTAAAATTCCTACTTCATCAGCAAAATAAGTTTGGTCGGTGCTAAAAAATTTCACCTTCTCCCCCTTCTTTATACTGCCTGCAAAAATTCTGTAATAGACAATAATGCCTCTAAAACTATTAAACACACTATCAAAAATTAATGCTTGCAAAGGTGCTTTGGGGTCGCCTTTTGGCGCAGGAATACGGGTAACAATTGCCGCAAAAACATCATCGATACCAATACCCGTTTTACCACTTGCCAGCACAATATCTTCCGCCTTGCAACCTATCAATTCTATAATTTCGTCCGTTACTTCGGGTATCATGGCGCCATCCATATCCACCTTGTTTATTACCGGTATTATCTCCAAATTATTTTCGATAGCCAAATACAAATTGCTGATGGTTTGCGCCTGTATGCCTTGTGTAGCATCTACAAGCAGCAGCACACCCTCACATGCCGCAAGCGCACGACTCACTTCATAGCTAAAATCCACATGGCCGGGCGTGTCTATCAAATTGAGTACATAATCCTCGCCTTTGTACGGATAATTTATTTGTATGGCATGGCTTTTTATGGTAATGCCTTTCTCCCGCTCAAGGTCCATATCATCAAGCACTTGGGCTTGCATATCCCGCTCGCCAATGGTGTTGGTGCTTTGTATAAGCCTATCGGCAAGGGTACTTTTTCCGTGGTCAATGTGTGCAATTATGCAAAAATTTCTAATATTCTTCATGTGTATGCGCTCAGCTCCTGTTTTTAGGCTGCAAAATTAACGAAATAAGTTGGTTTGTGGTTGGGTTGGTTTTGATTGGGGGTTATGGGTTGGTGGGTTAGGGGTTTTGGGTTACGAGTTTCGAGTTGGTGGGTTACGAGTTGAGGAGCTTGTGGTCTGTAGTCTGTTATCCGTGGTCTTTTAGGAAATTATTAAAGCCTATCACTTCTTCTTAGGCAAAGTAGGAAAACCCGATTTTTTAAGCTGCTCATTAGCCTTAGCAAGCTTATCAGGAAAAAGTACAACATTGTCATACTTGTCTAAAGATGTGTCAATACGAACCGCTGGCACCTTCTTTTTATTTATGTCAAGAATTGTTTTCATTAGTCAAATTTAGTGTTTTTTCTCTTTACGGCAAAGGCTTGGTAATTTTTACCTTTTTCATACCATTCCCATTCGTTAAGATGTTCTCCCATTATTTCAAAATCGGTTGCTACAATATCGAAATATTTATTTATCCCTATTTGGTAAAGCCTTGTTCTTGCAGCAGTACTACCTGTTGCATAAACCCATGCATCGGGATATTCATTAGCAAAAGCATACAGCGCAGACACAACAGTAGCAAGCACTTTCTCTGCATCGCCATTATCTGTAACTACTTTATCGTCAATTTGGCCTGTAACAAGATTTTTATCTCCAAATGCAAGATTGTACAAGTCTTTAAAGTTCATTTGTTGAAACTGAATAACCTTTATGATTTTACCTTTCCTGCCTTCGCTCAAGAATTCAAAAGCACTTAAGTTTCGCCCAGCAGATAGTTCGTATCGGTCAAGTTTCATACAGTTAGAATGGTACTACAATATTAATATTTTCTGCATTACTAAATTGAAAGATTATTTCTAATATATTTTAGGAGCATGGGCGGAAGAGCATTATTGAACATCAGTAATCCCGCTGTCTGTAGTAGTGCCGCAGCAAGTTGTATTATACTTTATAGTTCTTTTATGCGGCAGCTACTACTGCCCATCGGGGCTACACTGAACATTGGTAATTCTATTGGGCTTTTATTGTGGAGTAGATTGAAGCGGATGATTGATGTGGATTTGAACAAACAAATCCACCAAGTGTATTAAAAATAATTAACTTACCTTACTAAAAAAATTTACAAACCATTTTCGTGAAATCAAGAAAATGGTCGAAATTGGAAGCAGTAAATTCACTTATCAAATTTTTACAATATGCCCCAAATAGTCACTGTAAAAACAACAAAAACATTAGCAGCTACTCCAAAAAACAATTTGGCTTTAAAACCAAAAACAAAATTTCAAAAAGATTTTGAAAACGCACTTACCATAGAAGAAGCAAGGGCATTATCTTTAGAGCATGAGGGTGGATTATGAAAAAAGTGAAAACCCTTAATTTCTTATCATTTTCGTGACTACACGAAAATGATAGACTTACCTGAAAATATAATAGTTGTCTTTGTCTGACTTGATTTAAGCGGATGTTGCGAGGAGACACACACCAAGGCGAATAATTTAACCAATGCCAATTTAAAAATTTAAAGGTTAATTAAGGTTAATAGAAAATATTTATAGAAATTATCATATATTAAATATATTATATTTATATTACACCTAATTTAAATGTTTAATTATGCTTAAACTAATACTCTCAATATTTTTATTTTCATATTTCATCCCCCTTTTTAGTTATGGTCAAAATAAACATGACACAATAACTACTCTTAAAACTAATAGAACCAAACCTGCTTTCTATAAAGCTCCAAATGGAAAAATTTATCCTGTGAGCTTTGTTTCTGACCCCAATGAAACAGCTATGATTGAATTAGCAAAATGTGGTGAAGATTTGTTTTCTGGAAAGGATAGAGCCAAAGCAAAAACAAGCTTTGTAAATGGTGTTACGTTTAAATCATTTACTTCTATTACCAGTTTAATAAGCTCTCTTACAAAAGACAGTGAAATGGAAAATAAAGTGGATAGAACAAGTCTTAGGGTTGCTGATGAAAAAATAAATGCACGTCTAACAAATAATATTTTCTTATATGCAATGAAGAAAGAAGGTGATAATGATTATCACGTTATTATTGGAGATAATAAAGTAAAGAACCTTGCTACTTTATTAAATATTGAAATATCAGGAGTCCCAAAGTCAGGCAATGTTTCCACAAAAAATGCAATACAAAAAGTAAGAGATTTCTTTGAAGAAAACTTCGTTGATCTTTGTGGTTCAAATTATGCTGTATTTTCCACCAATCCAATCCCTATTACAATCGAGGGGTCACTTTTTTTTGATATTGATCACAAAGGAGGTACTGTTGGTCCAACAGGATTCAGACCTAAGACATCATGGGAAATTCATCCAATTTCGAAAATAGCCTTGAAGTAAATACACTAAAGGAGTATTTTGTCTTTAACAATTATTTCAATTTAAACAAAGAATGTTGTTCCCCTAATGGCGCTGATTTAAAACTCCCAATCCTACCGCAGAAATGCAGCAGGGCCAAGTGCTGCAGGGTTTCTACCGAAGTATCGGTACAAGTTGTGGGGCAAGTTATAAAAGAGCTATTACAAAAAACAATATGCAAAACCTTCGCAGTATTTCCGCTATTGGTAAAAGTGATTGCTCAACATGAATGCTAAACAAATTGTATTAATTTTGTTATTTACTTTACAACAACTATGCTAAAAAAATATATTTACATTTTTACTTTACTACTATTCTTCTCCTGCAATAACCATTTTCATCAGCCCCAAGCAATCGTAAAAAAACAAATCACAACCATTCGCAACTACATTAATGCAGAAGACACCAGAGATACAACAACATTAAAAAATTTATTGGCTGATACCATTACAACCTATTGGAAAATGGAAAACCCAACATCACAAAAAATTATTAACTTTTATAAAGACTATTGGACAAAAAATAAATTTTCGAAAAATACGATTCAATCTATAACAGCGGTTACAAAAAATACATACACAGTAAAAACATTTTTTGAAGTTCAAAGAATACAAGCCGATACAGCACTTCATTTTGAAAGTACTATTCTTTACAAATTAAATGAAGCTAATGTAATTGTGTATGTGGGAAAGGAATGAGCCATTAGAAAATTTATGGCGCAGTTGTACAAAATTTATAATTAAGTAATTTGATATACTAACACTTATTAAATAATTCACAGAACTACGTTTATATTTGAATCATCATTACTTTATTCAATACCAACCATAAACAAATACTATGAACCCTAAAGCTGACGAATATTATAGTAAAGCAAAAAAATGGCAAAAAGAATTAGAGCTATTGCGAAAAATTGTATTAGACTGTATGCTTACTGAAGATTTTAAATGGCGCAATCCTTGTTATACTTTTCAAAATAATAATGTTGTAATAATACATGGATTTAAAGATTATTGTGCGCTGCTATTTTTTAAAGGCGCTTTGCTAAATGATGCCAACGGTATTCTAATACAACAAACAGAAAATGTACAAGCGGCACGGCAAATACGTTTCACGAAAGTAAAAGAAATTACAAAAATGGAAAAGGTTTTGAAAGCCTATATTTTTGAAGCCATAGAAATAGAAAAAGCAGGGTTGAAAGTAGCATTGAAAAAGCATGAAGACTTTAATATTCCGGATGAATTTGAAAAACAATTAAAGAAAAACGCAACATTAAAAAAAGCATTTAATGCATTAACACCAGGGCGACAAAGAGGATATTATCTTTATTTTGCTGCCCCCAAACAATCAACTACAAGGGAAGCAAGAATTGAAAAATATACTCAACAAATTATAAACGGAAAAGGATTGACTGATTGTACTTGTGGGCTATCTAAAAAAATGCCTACCTGCGATGGTTCTCATAAACTACTAGGAGAAAAAAAATAAAATGACAACAACTTTTTTTGCTACACAAACACAAGCGCCTTCAAATAAAAAGGTAATAATACATTGGATAATGACTGCAAAACAAGAAAAGACTAAACTATTTAGGGTTGAAAAAAAATAATAAGAGTACTACAAAATCGTATGCTGTAAAAATTGAAACTATAGGCTAACATCTTATTATTACCATAAACATGATACATATTTTCATTTTTCATTCTATAATAATTTACTAAGGCAGCATTGCATAATTCTATTAAAAGTATAATTTTCTACAATAAAATTTAGCTTATAAAATATATTTAAATCTATTTATTAACAATTAAAAAAATATGTGTAAAAAAAGAAAAGATTTTAAACCCTAATACAAGAATTAAATAGAATAAATTTACACAACCGTAATTTTTCTAATAAAAACTATTGTATGCTATCTAAATTAATTCTTCTTTTATGCTTTTTTTTATCTTATGATTTTTCGGATGCACAAACATGTATTGGTCCCAGAGCAGCTACTGTTGAAGTAAGCGAAGCCGTAACAGGCTCCAATTCATCTTGGACTACTGTCATCAATGCTAAAGTTTCGGATAATATTTATGATATAACTTCAATGCCCAACTTAGGATTTTCAAATAGATTAAAACTTACAGGCTTTGGTTTTACATTACCTACAAATGCAATCATATCTGGCATTAAAGTAGAAGTAGAAAAATCTGTAACAGGCGGCCTTGTTATTAGAGACAAAGATATTATGATCGTAAAAGGCGGTGTAACACAAACTTTAACAAATAAAGCTGTAACAACCGCATGGCCTAGCATTGATGCATTTAGCACATATGGTAGCAATACCGATTTGTGGGCTAATACTTGGACAGGCTCAGATATTAACAATGCTGGTTTTGGTGTGGCTATATCTGCCGAAAGAAATATAAACTCAGGTGCCCCACAAGATGCAAGAATAGATTTTGTGCGAATAACAGTATGTTATTCTGGTTTAATAGTAGTACCATTAAAATTGAAAAGTTTTCAAGCTTCTCTTTTTCAAAAAAACAAAGTAATGCTGGCATTGGCTACACTAGATGAGCAGAATATTAAAATGATGGAAATAGAAAAAAGTGCTAATGGATATAACTTTGAAAGTTTCCAAAAAATAGCACCAAAAGGCAATGGTTCATCTACTGAAAACAATTATTCGATAATTGATAACACATGCTTTGAAGGAACTAATTTTTATCGTTTAAAGGTTGTAGATAATGATGGCAGAATTACTTTCTCTGATATAAAAACACAATTGGTAACCAACACAGAAAAATTATCTGTTTTATACAACGACGCATCTTTAAATATTAAAATTGATGATAACCCAAGTAATTATTTCTTGAAAATTTTTGATGCGAATGGTATGTTGTTATTTTCTAAAACTATTATAACAACCACAAAAAATACTTTTTTAAAAATCCCAGTTTCCTTAAAAAGTGGAAAAATTATATTTGTTACCATTAGCAATAACGACAATACGCTAAACAAAAAAATATTTATTTACTAGCATATCTTATTTATAAATATAATACAACAAAAAGCCCCAAACAAAATTTACTTGTTCAGGGCTGTTTTTCATAAAAAATAATTTATTTAAAATCTGCTGCTACAGTAATCTTCGGCTCTGCCAATACTTTTGTACCAATGGCTGGACTTTCAATTCCAAAGTCAGCTAATTTTATTGTAAACTCTGAAGTTGTACTTACAGCTTTTCCTTTTACAACAATAGATGCGGTAGAAGAAACAGGTTTTGTTATACCATGCATGGTAAGATTACCCTCTACAGTTGCACTATATTTACCATCTGCTTTAAAATTAACAGTGCTAAGGTTTGTAATTTTACCTTTAAAAGTTGCTTTAGGAAATTTATCCGAATTCAACCATTTCTCACTATTAAAATGTTCTTGCATCATAGCATTACTAAACGAAAAGCTTTTCATAATAGCTTCAAAAGCTACTTCACCTTTTTTTGTATTTATACTTGCCACTACTGTTTTGTTATCAGCTTTTGGCATTTTATCTGCAGGTGTAGTAGCATCAAAACTAATAGTAGCAGAGGTTGTTGTTTTTTTCTTTTGTGCAAAAGTTAGTGTAGTTAAACCTAATAATGCAAATAGCATAATTGTTTTTTTCATTGTTGTTGTTTTTGTTTTATAAAATTATTTATTGATAACGCAGCGTTTAAAATTTACAAATTCCGTTTCTAAAATGTCGCTATATGTACCACCACTACACGATCCTTTTATAGAAACACTATCACCTTCTTTCAATTTTTTTACATCCTTTACATTTTCGTTTTGAAAAGCAAAAACAATTAATGCATCCGTTAATGTATCTATCATTTTTATATTAATCGTTGTATCTGCATTTTCAAATTCGGATATCCTGCCTTTTACGGTCATTATTTTTTCAGCATATTTTTTATTTGCTATAGTATCATTTGCTTGAAACTCTTTTATCAAATCCATTGCATTTACAGTAAATATAGCCTCTTGCTTAGTGGTATCTTCAAACTCTCTGGTAATAATAAACCATGCTGCAAATGCTCCTACTACTAATAAAATTACACCAACAAATAGTATTTTTTTCAATAAAGTAGATTTCTTTCTCACTTCTCCGTCCATATTAAATCGTTTTACAAAAAACAAATATACAATGTTTAAACATTGAAAAGAAGCATTTATTAAAATTTAACAAAAAACTATGGCATATTCTATAATTACTAGCAAATAGTGTGCTACTAATTATATTTCACAGTCATAAATTTATTTCACCGTATTGCTCCATTCAAAAAAATCATCCACATCTTTTTTAAACTTTATTAAATCAACTTTGTTGATGTAATACATATGACCTGATGTATAAAAATACTGCTTAATATTTTTCTTAAACTCGGGGCGAAGAAACATATGCTCAATATCGTAAGAAGCCGTAAAATATGGCGTAGCAAAATCGTAATATCCACTACCAACGTAAACTTTTAAGGCAGGATTTTTTTGCATAGCATCTCTCAAACTTTCTGCTACATTTAAAAATTGGTTTTGCACATTACTATAATTCCAAGGGTAAACATTGCCAAAAATATTATACGCTTTATCTTCTTTAAAATTTAAATCTTTCTCAAAATAATCGTTTATGGCAGAAGTAAATGGACCATCAATATTTATAAATGATGGATCAAAACTTACACTCTCACCTGCATCGTCAAAGTCACGCCCCGTAAAGCGTGCATCTAGTCTGCCAATAGTTAAACCATCTTTTCTACGCAGCTCTTTGTAAAACCGATTTTCATCTACACGTAGGTTGGCTTGCAAACAATATTCTTTACTAAGCCCTGTGTAATAGCTCATTTTTTCGGCTATTTTATCTTTATCTGCATCGCTCATCCATTGCCCTTTTATTAATGCAGATG
The DNA here is from genome assembly GCA_043733065.1 of Ferruginibacter sp. Classification (GTDB taxonomy): domain Bacteria; phylum Bacteroidota; class Bacteroidia; order Chitinophagales; family Chitinophagaceae; genus Ferruginibacter. Next base: position 13 of record JAYTGY010000090.1, on the reverse strand, counting down.
CATATTCACCCAA
>JAYTGY010000089.1:0-4696 GCA_043733065.1 Ferruginibacter sp. | reverse complement strand
GTTTGTATGAAATGTGGCGGTATGGCAAGCATTTCTTACCGCAAAATAGCCACTGGCGGGCAAGTGCTTTTGGGCGAAAAAGATATTTACGAAGCAAGGTGTAGGGAATGTGCGCAGGAAGGAGTGTAGTGGAAATTGATTGTCATTTATTATTTATTATTTGTTTTATGCATCATGAAGCAATTGGAGCGTGAGCTGAAACACTTTGATGAACATTGGTATCCCGCTATTCGTTCCAATCTTTTTTTCTCCCGCCCAATGCGGGATAAAAAAAGGATTTCCACTTCTATCGGGGCTAGGCCCAGCAGCATATCTTTTCTTGTCCCTATGCTTGTGTAGGGGTTCATCTTTTATTGAAACGGATTATGATTCCGTAAACAAAAAATAAACTAGTTATTTTACACCGTGATAAAACGAATACTTGCCTTACTTAAAAAAGATATTATGCTGGAGCTTCGCCGGCAGCATACTTTTTATGGCATATTGTTGTACATAGCTTCCACGGTTTTTGTACTATTTCTTTCTATGCCCGATAGTCCCGATGCCAATATTTGGAACAGCCTTTTTTGGGTTATACAATTATTTGTATGTGTAAATACAGTAGCCAAAAGTTTTTTAGCAGAGAGCAGGGGATTAATGTTGTACTATTATTCCATCGCATCTCCCGTAGAATTTATAGTGGCAAAATTATTGTTTAATGTAATACTCATGCTTATAATGAGTACCATTAGTTTGTTGTTGTTTTATACTTTCCTCTCCAATCCTGTAAACGATTCATTAAAATTTTTAGGTATCGTTTTGCTTGGCGGTACAAGTATTAGTCTTACATTTTCGCTCATGAGTGCCATTGCTGCTAAGGCGCAACAAAACGCTGCACTTATTGCTATACTTGGGTTTCCTGTTATTCTGCCTCAATTATTATTGTTAATGAAACTTAGTAAAGCTAGCTTTGGAGAAGTTTTTAGAGAAGGTGTTATTTGGCAATTGGCAGGGCTTATTACAGGTTTAGATATTTTGGTATTTGTGTTGGCGGTTATATTGTTTCCTTTTTTGTGGAAGGAGTAGTTATTCTTTTGCCGATTCAAAAATAGGAACAGCCCATTCATTTATTTCTGTATATTTTTTTAGTATGGCCCCTTCCTTAGTTCTAAACAATAAAGTAGCATTTTGGTCTTCTAAGGAGTTGTCATAAATATATGCTCTATCTACAAAGCTTATACATGTGCTACAGTTTGCTATTGATTTGCTATATCTAGAAATTATTTTTGTGATAGGTACATCATGACCGCCTTCCATTACTCTCAATGCAATTCTGCTTGCATTAATTAAAGGCGAGTTTGTACTTACAAAAAAGAGTCGTACAAAATAACCTTTGTCTTTTGCTCTTTTAATAAAATCAATTTTATCTTCTGCTGATAACACAGTTTCAAAAATTAAACTTTTATTTTCTTTAATACACTCTTCTCTCATTTTTTCAGAAAGCTTTGCCGCATTTAACACGGCATCAAAATTATTCCAATCGCCAAATGTATTGTTGGCAATTTCGTCTGGGTTTATGTAAACACATTCTTGCACCCACTCATGCTTTAATATCTTGCTGGTAATGGAAGTTTTTCCGGAGCCGTTTGGGCCTGCAATAATAATTAGGGTTGGTTTTTTATGCATATTTTAGTTTGAACCTTTCTTTAGCTTCAATAACCTGTAATTTTATTTTTTCGGAAAGGGCAATTTTGGCTTTTGCTGCTTTATCCTTTACATCTATGGTTACTTCATGCATTAATGCAGCCAATTCCTCATCAGTAGGTTCTCTATTGTTGTCTAAAAGAATATTTTTCATTATCATGAAATTTTGTTTAACAAATTTAAGCATTTTAAATACCTGAAAATAATTTATATTCATAAAAAAGCCTCGCATTTCTACGAGGCTCCAATTCTATCAAATCAAAAATTATCTTCTATCTTTTGGTGCACCGTACACTCTTTTTCTTTCTCTTGGTGCTACAGAACCAACTTCTCTTGTACCTCTGCCTTGTCCTTCATCTGTAGGGCGCTTAAAACCGCCATCGGCTTCGTTCATACGCACTGTACGATTATTGTAACGCTTACCATCCAAAGCTTTTATCATTTGGCTTGCACTTGCACTATCACACTCTATCCAAGTGTTCATGTCTCTAATATCTATCTTACCCAAAGATTCTTTGCTAAGGTTACTTTCGTCCAATACAAATTGCAACATGCTTGCTTTGTAAAAACCATCTTTAGTGCCAAGGTTTACAAATAATCTTGTATAACCACTATCTCTTCTATTAAAACTGCTACGTTCATTTCTGCTTCCATCTCTATTGCTAGATACACGGTCGCCACTACGCTCGTTGTTCATTGGTCTTCTACCTGCATCTTTTGCATTTAGGTCTTCCGCATTTTGATAGTATTTTAAGAAATGGTCAAACTCAAGCGCAGCCACTCTTTGCAATACTTCTTCTTTGGTAACATCTGCAAATTTTTCCATAAGATCTGGCAAGTATGTTTCATAATCACCATGGCTAATATCTGTTTGTATTAGCTTATCCATGAAATGGAAAAATTGTTTTCTACAAACATCACTACCACTTGGAATATCCATTTTATGAAACTGTGCATTCACCATTTTTTCCAAACTTCTTATTTTAAAAGTTTCTCTTGTATGGCAAATACTCAAACAAATACCTGTTTTACCAGCACGGCCTGTACGTCCACTTCTATGTGTGTAAACCTCCATATCATCTGGTAATTCGTAGTTGATAACATGCGTTATACCATCCACATCTATACCACGAGCAGCCACGTCAGTAGCTATCAATAGTTGCAATGCTTTGGTACGGAAACGTGCCATTACCCTATCTCTTTGTTGTTGGCTAAGGTCGCCATGCAATGCTTCTATTTCGTAACCAGCTTTACTCAAACGCTCACACACATCTTGTGCATCCATCTTCGTTCTTGTAAAAATAATACCGTACATATCTGGGTTAAAATCTATCAATCTTTTTAAAGATTCAAAACGTGAATTTGCAGGAGCTACAAAAAATTGGTGGTCAATATTTACATTGCCACTGTTCTTTTTACCAACCGTTATTTCTTCCGGATTGGTCATAAAGTTTTTTGCAATAGCACGTACTTGTGTAGGCATTGTTGCACTAAACAACCAAATACTTTCTCTATTAATTGTATTTTTTAATACGAAATCAATGTCTTCTCTAAAGCCCATGTTCAGCATTTCATCAGCCTCATCTAGCACTACATATTTTACTTTTTGTAAGTCTATGGCTTTTCTTTCTATAAGGTCTATCAAACGACCTGGTGTAGCTACTACTACTTGTACGCCTCTTTTCAAATTGCGTATTTGCATTACGATAGATGCGCCACCATACACGGCTTCTACATTCAATCCCTTACTGTGTTTTCTAAAATCGCTAAGGTCGTTTGTTATTTGCAAACACAACTCTCTTGTAGGGCATACGATTAATGCCTGTGGATGTTTTTGTGTAGGGTCTATCAAATGCATTAATGGCAAGCCAAATGCAGCTGTTTTTCCTGTACCTGTTTGTGCAAGGCCTACAAAATCTTTTGTACCTGCTATCAAAATAGGTATGGCTTGTTGCTGAATAGGGGTTGGTTCCGTAAAACCTAAATCTGTTACTGCCTGTACGATGTGCTCGTTTAGGCCCAATGCTTCAAATGCATTCATGGTAATTATTTGTTTAAAAATGAAAACCAGTAAGTGCTGTGTGTCAGGCTGAGCTTGTCGAAGCCTTTTCGATGCCGAACGCAATACTATATGGTCAAAAAAAAATATTTTTTGATGGTCACATATTATGCTTCTGGCTATTGTGTAGGGGAGAAGTTGTATTATCTCTTTTTAGGTAACGTAATCGGTCTTACCTTTTTCAACAGCATCTGAGCATGTCATGTAATTCTCAGAAATTATAAAATCGGCGCAAAAGTACGGGAATAATAATTAATAAGAGAATAATTTAATAATGTTTTAAGCTAGCTATTTTATTTTAAATAGTTTTTTAATTAGGTATATTCATATTTAACATATCTTTAATGTATTAAACTCACTCAACATGGCAAAAGCTACAAATGTACCACAAAGTGTTCCTCGTCTTTCTTCCACTAGACTGCACCAATTGTTAGACCCACTAAATATAGATCGTACAAAACATAAAATGGTTTTAGTAGGTATTAGAGGATATTATAGAAATGATTTTGGGAAAATTGGAAAAAACGATATTGGTATTTATGACGATGCTATGTTCCTTGATACCGTTAATTTAACTGCTTCATATAACGCCAATACAGATCCAAGTTCATTAAAACAAGACCGAGCTATTCTAAAACCAGGTGTTTATTTTGCGCATAAGTTCGATATCCATGGAGGTAAAGTTTCGCAATATCCTGCTATTTGTCAGCGATTGGCTAAGGTTACTGTTTTTAGATACCAGACAAAAACAGATTCTTTTAAAGAAGATACTGGTATGTTTGGTATAAATATTCACAAAGGTGCACCAGCTACAACATCTTCTGTAGGTTGCCAAACCATTCATCCTTCTCAATGGTTATCTTTTTATGAATCAGCAAAATCTGAAGCCATCAGACTTTACGGAAAAGACAATTGGAACAAAGTAGTTATTCCGTATATTTTGTTTAATAAAAT
>JAYTGY010000088.1:0-1907 GCA_043733065.1 Ferruginibacter sp. | reverse complement strand
GACTTGGCTTTATTGGCTTTTTCAAAACCAGTCATTACATCAAGCAATTTTTTTTCTGTAAGCCTATGCATATTTATTACAATACCCATGTACACACCTCCCATTATTAGAGTAAAAGCATAAATGGACATTTGGAGAATTATTAATACTTGATTTTCAAATACAGAATGAAAGAAAAAGTATTGAGGTACAATAAAACAGGCCAAAGCTGCAAAAAATGTAAAAATAATGGTGGGCAGAAATGCTCGAATTTGCTTTTTTACATCATACATAATTTCGTGAGAAATAAAAAGCATGAAGAAAAAATTGGTGACACAATAACCTATGTTTGTAGAATTATGAATAAGAAAAACTCCTATTGCATATACATAAAACGAAATTGACTTAGCAAGTACATATTTTTTCTTATAATTTACAAATACTACTGAAAAAATCCCTATCATTAAAAATGCACATATAGCCCATAAAAAGTTTAGACTGTAGTATAAACCATATAGTAAATAAAATGCCGTAAGCGGCATTGGCAATAGGGTTAAAATATTGGTTAATCGTACTTTTTGAGCATCTTCTATACTCAATCCGTCAACTACTCCAAGATTTACAAGTTTGTTTAATATTTGGAATACGCTTTTCATTGGCTATTACTTATAATAACGAACAAAATGCAATTGTAGTATATACGTTACACCAAATACGCAAAATAAATATTTTTTTATAATCGTTTTAATAAATGCACTTTTTTAAAATTTGATATTACAATATTAATTATCAGTACATTAAATAAATGTATCGCTAAATATATTTATTTGTAAAAGCATTTAATATCTAAAAAAAATAACTAATATTTTTTAGTGTCATAAAATATTAAGTTGTTAAGAAGCGTAAAAGATTTGTTTGTGGCGCAAAAATTTATTTTTTAATAATGAAATAAACAAAAAAAAGCGGCTAATTTACTTAAGCCGCTTTTTGTTTTTAAAATTGAATTGCCTTTTTTATTTTTTCATATTCTGCAGCTTTTTTGGGATTTGCTTTTGCATTATATACATCTATAAGATTACCTAGTGTCTGTTGGTACTTTATTTTTTGGTTAAGGGTAAGTTTAGGTTGCTCTGTATAAAATTTAACCGACTTTTCTGCATACGGTATCATTTCATCCATTTTTGCTACAGCTTTAGCATTCAAATCTTTTTTCTTTTTTAAATCTGCAGGCTTAGCCAATTTACCTTCTTTTATTAATGCTGCTCTAGAGCTATAATCTGCTGCTACGTTAAACAAATGGTTTGTCAACAGCAAATTTGCATCATTACCTTTATCGTTAAGTATTGTTGCTTTTAATACAGAAATTAATTTTGCAGAAGCAGCTGAATCAATCGTTGTATAATCTTTTACATAAATACTATTGTACAATTCTATGGCATAATTGTAGCCATTTACAAAGTTTGTTGGGTCTTTGGATACTAGCATCTCGTATTTTGCAAACAATGCTTTTTTATCCCCACCTTTTGCTAAGTTATCTGTTTCTATACCATCCCAAAAATCATTTTTTGGATAAGCAGCTTTAGCTTTTGCCATTATTGGATCTAAATTGGCAAAATCTTTTTTAACATTATAATACGAAACTAAAAACTCATACACTTGCTCATAATCTTTGCCCACAATACCTGCATCAGTAATTGTTCTATAATTTTTTAATGCATTTACAGTATCAGTTGCATTTAAAGCTGCTGCAGCAATATTTATGATAAGCGATGTATCCATTTTACGAGCAGTAAATCCTTCATAAGTATATTTCCTTTCAATAATAAAGTTTTCCATCATCATTGCTTTTGAAAATGCATTATAAGCTGCAGCAAATTTTTTATCTTGAAATTGTGCTACACCAACATCATAAAATCCGCCATACAAAT
>JAYTGY010000087.1:0-8311 GCA_043733065.1 Ferruginibacter sp. | reverse complement strand
AAACGAGTAATACCAGGGTTTTTATTTATGGCGTATTCAGGATTGCTTCTTGCAAAATCCAATACATCATCGGTGCCAGTTGGTTCAGCACCTATTCTTCTACTATAAAATAAACCAGCTTTATTAAATAGCTCAGTACCTTCTGTAAAAAAAGGACGAAAGTCATCAAACTTTAATTCAAAAGGCGTAATATTATACTTTGCATTATCGCTTTGAACTTGTGCAAAATCTGGTATCAAAGTCACATCTATTGTAAAACTTTCATTTATACCATACTTTACATCCATTCCACCACTTTTTAAATATTCGGTAGTGTTTCCATTACCCGCAGGAGATTGTCTTACACCACCGCTGATGTATGGGAGAAAAGATAAACGCAATGGAGGTAAAATATTTTTTAGATTTGTCAATTCTCCCCATTGGTTAATGCTGCCGTCTTTATTAGGATCTTGCGGGCTCCAAGTATTGCTTTCGTTTTTACTTCTTATATTTCTAGTAAGCTGTAAGCCCCATGTTTGCACATCTTTTTTTGAAAAACGAATGGCGCTAAAAGGAATTTTAATTTCTACAATCCACTTATCTGCTGCAATAGATACAGCACTTTCCCATACGGCATCCCAACTAATGTCTTTACCATTGGCGCTACTTTGTTTTGCATCGCTTTGCACACCTGCCGCACTAACTTGAAAAATAAATCCGTTTTGCTTATCCAGATAAGTATCTAAACCAATGGTGAACACATCACAATCTTGCCTTTCAATTGCGTCTCGTTGAGTAAGTTGTTTTCTAATATTTACTTTATCATCGTACATTAAAGCAAGCACGTACATAGCAGTATTATCGTAAGCAATTTTCACTTCTGTTTTTTTAGAAGGTGTTTTTCCAAATTCAGGGTAAGAAATTATAAAATCATTTAAAGTTGCAACATTTGCCCAAGCATCGTCATCTATTTTCCCATCTACTTTTATTGTAGATGAAATTTTGGTTGCGCCGTATTGTTTAGTTTGGGCAAATAAAAATTGTGATGCAAGTAAAAATATTAAAAGTAAAAAATATCTCATTTTAAAAAATAAGTCGCAAAGGTAAAAAATGAAAGCTTTATTTGGAAATAATAAGTATGAGTGGTTGAGATACAAAAATGTTTTATGTTAATATATTTTGATGCCATAAATCAATCTCTTTTAAACATATCAAGCATACTACTTTTTTCAAGTCCTTCAATGTCGCTCAAGTCAAGCTCCAGTGCTCTTGTACTAATAAATATTTCGGCAAGTGAAATTAATAGAGATGCTATTAAACTTAAAATACTAATTACAAATAAAACATGAGCGCCTTGCATATATCCTCTAAAAATACAATACATACAAATAATACAACACAAAAAACTGCCAACGCCCAATGCTTGCATATTGCGTATCATATTTAATCTACGGCGAAGGTTTTTAATTTGTAAAAAAATAATTTCTTTGTTTGTACCTCGGTTATATTCTTCATGCAGGGTTCTTACTCTGGTTGCTATTGCAAAAAAACGATTGGTATAAGCCAGCATTAATAAACTTATAGCTGGAAATAAAAGCGCAGGTGTGTTGATGGAGATTTCGTTCATGGAGATAAAGGTAAATTAAAATTATATTTTGATGCATAGAAGTTTATTTCATTTTATAGGAATGGAAAACTACAAACTTAATTTTAATGAAAATACAATATTAGCCTATATTTGCAGCTGTTTTTTAATTTTTACCAACCAAAACTATAATGAAAAAATTATTTTTACTTGCCCTATTATTTTTGGCAATTACAACATCACAAGCACAATACAAAAAAGCAAGTTTTTTAAATAAGAAAGGTAGAACGTATGATTTATGAGCAACAGGCCGCATTTTAGGAGTTGGTAATAGTGCAGGTTTGGGTTTTTACTTTAGTTATGGTAAAGAACGTTCTAATAAAAGACTTTTTCATTGGTTCGATTTAGAATATGCATTATCGCATAAATACAGTTACAATTCTACTGCTTATTTAGCATATGGTAGCTCTACACCTACGCCTGTTTCTGTAAATGGAAAAACTGATGCTAGTCTTGCTTATCGTTATAATCTTGCATATTTTATTTTAGATAATGGCAATGAAGATAATAAGATTTTACCTTTTGTGGATGCATCTTTAGGAATGGTTTTCCCATTCACAAATGTGTTAAATTATACCGTTACACCAACAAGTATTGGTGGGCCTACTAAAATAGTTACAGCTTTAGGTGGTGCATATACAGCTGGCATTGGTGCTGGCGCTATATATAAAGTAAACAATAAGTTTGGAATAAAATTTAATGCAGCATATTATGGAGTGCTAAGTACAGAGCAAAATAGAAGTGATGGAGTTGAAGTTTTTAAAACGCTTCCAAATCATGTTAGTGTAAGTATTGGTGCGCATTGGTTGCTAGATAGAGATAATTAATAAATCTATTGCACAATAAAAGTTCAGTAAAGATTTACTGCTGAGCGTAGCCCGTATAGGAGCGAAAATATTTTTTGATCCCGCATTAGGCGGGAGAAAAAAAATATTGTAGCGTATAGACGGAAACAAATGTTGAGCAAAGTTTTTCTGCTCAAGCTCCCCAAAAAAAATGTATATATAATTTCAAATTGCAGTTATAAAAATACGGATGCCAACTTTTTAAAAGTTGGCATCCGTATTTTTAAGTTGGCATCCGTATTTTTTAAACTATTATTTTCTTACACCTTACTCGCCTCAAACTCCCTCCTAATAATATTCAACGCAGCACCCGCTTTAAACCATTCTATTTGTTGTGCATTGTAAGTATGGTTTACGCTAATGGTATCGCTTGTTCCATCAGCATGGTTCAATACCAAAGTTAGTGGTTGCCCAGGTGCAAATGTTGTTAGCCCAACAATGTCTATGCTATCATCTTCTTGAAACTTTTCGTAATCTGCTTTATCAGCAAATGTAAGCCCAAGCATACCTTGTTTTTTAAGATTGGTTTCGTGTATGCGTGCAAAAGATTTTACCAATACCGCTCTTACACCCAAGTGGCGTGGCTCCATAGCCGCATGCTCACGAGAAGAACCTTCGCCATAATTTTCATCACCCACTACAATGCTACCAACATTTGCAGACTTGTATGCACGCTGCACATCAGGCACAGCACCATATTCACCTGTCAATTGATTTTTTACTGAGTTCGTTTTATCGTTTGCAAAATTTACTGCACCTATCAGCATGTTGTTGCTAATATTATCTAAATGCCCACGAAATTTTAACCATGGTCCTGCCATAGAAATATGATCAGTAGTACATTTTCCTTTTGCTTTTATGAGCAATTTTAATCCTTTCAAATCTGTGCCTTCCCATGCAGCAAATGGCTCTAGTATTTGTAAGCGCTTGCTATCTCCTGCAACTAAAACATTCACGCCACTACCATCTTCAGCTGGTGCTTGAAAGCCCGCATCTTCCACAGCAAAACCTCTTGGAGGCAATTCCCATCCTGTTGGCTCATCTAATTTTACTTGCTCACCTTTATCGTTGGTTAATGTATCTGTTAATGGATTAAAATCTAACGTGCCTGCAATAGCCATGGCAGTTACAATTTCTGGCGAACCTACAAATGCAAATGTATTTGGATTACCATCTGCACGCTTTGCAAAGTTTCTATTAAAGCTATGTACAATGGTATTTTTTTCTGCTTTTTCTGCACCCACACGAGCCCACATACCTATACAAGGGCCGCATGCATTTGCAAAAACAGTTGCACCTATTTGTCCAAATGTATTTAAGAAGCCATCTCTCTCAATGGTAAAACGAACTTGCTCCGAGCCTGGTGTAATCGTAAATTCAGAATGTAATTTTAAACCCTTTGCTATAACTTGTTTTGCCAAAGATTCTGCACGGCTAATATCTTCATAAGAAGAGTTGGTGCAACTACCAATTAAACCAACTTCTATTTTTGTAGGCCAACCATTTGCTGCTGCTGCTTCTTTCATTTTAGAAATTGGCGTAGCAAGATCTGGCGTAAATGGGCCATTTAAATGTGGCTCCAACGTATTCAAATCTATTTCTATTACTTGGTCAAAATATGCAGATGGGTTTGCATACACTTCCGCATCGCCAGTTAAATGTTCTTTAATTGCATCAGCCATGGTTGCTATTTCTGCACGACCAGTTGCACCAAGGTAGCGGCTCATGCTTTCGTCGTATCCAAAAGTAGAAGTGGTAGCACCAATCTCAGCACCCATGTTACAAATCGTTCCTTTACCTGTACAACTCATGCTAGTAGCGCCTTCGCCAAAATATTCTACTACTGCACCAGTACCACCTTTTACAGTTAATATTCCTGCTACTTTTAATATCACATCTTTTGCAGATGTCCATCCATTTAATTTTCCGGTAAGTTTTACACCAATTAATTTTGGCATTTTAAGTTCCCATGCAAGGCCCGCCATTACATCGCAAGCATCTGCACCACCTACTCCAATGGCTATCATACCAAGTCCGCCAGCATTTACAGTATGGCTATCTGTACCAATCATCATACCACCTGGGAAAGCATAATTTTCTAACACCACTTGGTGAATAATACCAGCACCTGGTTTCCAAAAACCAATACCATATTTATTAGAAACCGAAGAAAGAAAATCATACACTTCGCTACTTTCTGTAACGGCTCTTTTTAAATCGGTTGCGCTATTATCTTTTGCTTCTATCAAATGGTCGCAATGCACGGTGCTAGGCACAGCCACGGTTGTACGGCCACTTTGCATAAATTGTAACAAAGCCATTTGAGCAGTAGCATCTTGCATGGCTACACGGTCTGGCGCAAAATCAACATACGACCCACCTCTTTCAAAAGGCGCAGTGTGGTTGTTTTCCCAAAGGTGAGCATACAAAATCTTTTCTGTAAGCGTAAGTGGTTTGTTAATTAATGAACGAGCAGCGGCTACTCTTTCAGGAAAAGCTGCGTACAATTTTTTAATCATTTCGATGTCGAATGCCATGGTTTTATTTTTATTTTTTGTTTATCAATTTTAGTTCTTCGAGGAGCTTCGGTGGCGACGCTCCGTTAAAAATTTGTATTTCAATTTAGCTTTTATAATGCACTAGAAAAAGTATAAAGGTATTTTTTTAGATTGTCTAAAATTGTATTTTCAAAATCCCAAATGTCTTTTTTGTGATTTACTGAATATTCTAAGCTACAATACTTACTGGCTTGTTGCCTTTCTTGATATGAACTGTTGTCCCACTTTATATAATAGTGATACCAATTTTTATCAAACTCTACTTGGTCTATTATTTTCTTTTCAGCATCAGCACATTCCCACCATTTTTGTAAACAATCTGCAAATTTGGATGATTTATCTTTAGGTTTAATAGCTTTTAATATTGTACTTAGTTCACCTTCACCATTTACATTCATTATAAAGCATGATAATTCAACGGTATGGTCTCCTACTTTTATTTCAACTGGTTCTTGTTCTTTTGTTAAAGCATATTCAACACCAAATACTTTTTGAATCATTTTATTTAAGAAAGTAATTCTATTATTTTCTTTATCATCTTGGTCTATGATGATACCTATTTTTCTTAACCCTTTTGCAACTTGTATTTTAAAGCCTTTTAATTTTTCTTCTATTTTTTGGGAGTATTCGAAATCATCCACACCACTTAATTCTTCTACAAGAGAATTTACAACCCCATTCTTTCCAATTAGAGATTCTATAAAAACTTTATCACTTTTTCCTTCTACAATTATTTTACAATGGTTCACCTCTGAAGTTTTCATGTGTTTCTAATTCGTAAGCAAGTAATTCAGTATCGTGTTTGGCTGCAATTATTTTCCCATTTTCACTATCTCTAAACATTTCAAAATATGCAGCTTCACCGTCTTCCTTGGCAACTCTATTAAATTGTTGTATCATTTCTAAGCTATGAGTTGTGGCAAATATTTGTATTTTTAATTTTTTAGAAGCTGCAAATATTTTTTTCCAAAATTCATAATGAGCGGTATAATGTAACCCGTTCTCAATTTCGTCTATTAATAAAATGTACTCTTTGGTTGTATCTTTTTCAAAAACTTCTCTTTCAATAATTGGAGAGAAATAGCGCATAACACTTTTTATTGCATCCCCAAAACTATTCAAATTTATATAGTTTCTATTATGTAGTTGTTTTATTTTTGGGCGCATACCATCTCTTCCAATCGTTCTTATATGAGTTATTGAAGGATCTATTTCCTTCAAAACATCTATAAAATCTTTTGTCCTTTCTTCTACCTCTACCCTGTAAAAAATATCATCAAAATCAATATTAGGTAAGCATTGACTAGGAGAAATATAATAAATGTTAGGTTGATTTGGATTTAACCAACATCCGTCTTGATTTTTATTAATATCTGTCGAGAATGCATATTGTGGACTATAATTTTCAAATTGATTTCCTGAAACTGTAATAGTGCCTTCAACTTTTACCCCAACTCTTAATTCTTGAGAAATAATATCTTCTAATTTTTCATTTCTTAAATCAGCAATATCTGATAAATGTATTGCTTTATTTACTTCTTTTCTCAAACACAATATCGCCTCCAACAAACAGGTCTTCCCACTATTATTCTTACCCCCAATAAGGTTTATCCTTTCAAAACCCTCGGCTTTAAAGTCTTCAAAACACCTAAAATTTTGTATATGTATGTTTTCGAGCATTTAAAATTGCTTTTGTGCAAATTTACTTAAAATAATTACTCCATTTTCAAGAATTTAAACTAACTTAACACAACGGTATTATATTTGCAGTAATAAATGAATATGAAAAGGTTTAAACATTTCGTAGAGTGGCATGTGTTTGGTGTATGTACCGCCATTGGCGAGCGTATGGGCATTGCTACCACTACCATTCGTAAGTATTTTATTTATCTTTCCTTTGCTACTATTGGGTCACCCGTGTTAGTGTATTTTTTTCTTGCTTTTTGGATGAACGTAAAACGTTATGTGTTTAATGCAAAGAGAAATCCTGTAAGGTATTTGTAAGATTTGTGGCTGTCAGCTTCATGAATTCTAATGTGCTTTTGTTCTGGCTATACGCTACAATCTTTTTGTTGGTGCCTCACAATCCCGCATTTTAATTGCGGGACCGCTTCTATCCCGCAGCTCTTCATCAGAAAATCTTCTTCAACTTTTATCGAAACAATTTCCAAAAATAACAATTAAACAATTTATCAATTAAACAATTCTACTCTTTAACTTTGCAGCATGCGTATTTTTCTTACAGGTTTTATGGGTGCTGGTAAATCTTTTTTGGGAAAATTATGGGCAGAAGATTATAATTTTTCTTTTTACGATTTAGATACTTTAATAGAGCAAGAAGAAAGAACAACGATCGATAAAATATTTGCTTCAAAAGGAGAAGCTTATTTTAGAGAAAGAGAAGCTGCCGTTTTAAGAAATACAGAACGCTTCGAAAATGCCATAATAGCCTGTGGTGGCGGTGTTCCATGTTTTTTTGATAATATGCATTGGATGAATAAAAATGGCGTTACCATATTTTTAAATGAAACAGTAGAAAATATTTTCCATCATTTATTAAACGATAAAAAACAAAGACCATTATTGCTTTCACGCAGCCACGAAGATTTGCAAAATATTATCAAAGAAAAATTAGAAGAAAGACTTCCATTTTACAATCAAAGTAAAATAATATTAACTGCCGAAAATTTAAATCGTAATGGGTTTAAATTCGTGTTAGATAATATTTCTAAAATATAACAACCATTCTTTGCGTTCTTTGCGAAAAACTTTGCGACCTTTGCGGTAAAAAAATGCATAAAGGCTTTTTAAAAATAGCTTCTTTCTTAGGAGTACTTACAGTAGTATTAGGTGCTTTTGCGGCGCATACAATAAAGAGTAGGGTTACAGCTGATGTGTTAACTATTTTTGAAACTGGAGTACGCTACCAAATGTATCATGTATTTGCCATTTTTCTTACAGCTATTTTGTATAAAGAATTTCCCACAAAAAGTATGGTTTGGGCTGGTAAGCTATTTATATTCGGCATTATTATTTTTAGCGGGTCATTGTATTTGCTCACTTATGTAAAAGCTATTGGAGCCGACAATTTTAATTGGCTTGGTGCTATTACTCCCTTTGGTGGTGTGGCTTTTATTGCAGGGTGGGGTATATTGTTTAAATGTTTTTTAAGGAAAAATTAATCATTCGAAATAATATAGACTCCAATTTCTAACTTTTCATCTTTTAAAAAGTTTAAAATTTTGTGCGATAAAGGGGATAATGCTTCATACGTGTTTGCATAA
>JAYTGY010000086.1:0-3090 GCA_043733065.1 Ferruginibacter sp. | reverse complement strand
CCAGTATTTGCAGGGTTTGTGGTAAGTGGAGAATTGAAGAATTGAGAAAAATGTAAATCCTGTGCATGAGAAGACGCACATGCAATGATGAGAAAATGTATAAATAATATTTTTTTAAATCCTATCACTTTATTTATTCTAATGTACTAATTTACGAAATAACTTTAAACTTTAAACCTTAAACTTTGCAAATAGGGTTGTCAACCTTTATGCAGTTCATTTATTTAGAAATAACCAATTAAGGTTGACAACCCTTGCGACAATTATAAATGCACCCTTGAACATTGAACATTATTCCTACCTCAACAAAGTAATATCCCCGGCCTTTCTAATTTTATTACCATCTGTTAGTTCTACATCTAAGGTATAACTATATACATCTATTGGCTGCAATTTACCTCTATATGTTCCATCCCATCCTTGTTTTTTATTATTCGATTTAAATATGCATTGTCCCCAACGGTTATAAATTCTCCAATCCATTTTATCAATACCAAAGCCACGCACGTTTACGATACTGTTTACACCAAACCTACCAGGTGTAAATGCATTGGGTACATCTAGCAGAGGATTTATAAGTGCGCTTACAATAATATTTGCAGTGTCTGAACAACCAGCTCTACTATAAGCAATAAGTTGTGCCGAATAATTTTTGGTAGTATTGTATTCGTGCACTGGCTCAAATTCTGTAGAGGTTTCATCATCGCCAAAATTCCATAAATAGGTATCTGCAAAAGTGGAGATATTAGTAAATCTTACTGGCACGTTTGCCTGTGGCGGATTTGGCGCCCAAGTAAAATTAGCTGTGGGTTTTTGTACCACTTCCAAAGTAATATATGCCGATGTGTCAATTTTATTACAAGTAGTAGAATCGTATGCAATTAATCGGTATTTATATGTTCCAACATTTTGGTAAAAATGTGTTGGTTCAAAATTGGTAGATGTATTTAAAGTGCCAGAAGCGGGGTCGCCAAATTCCCACATCCAAGATAAACCACCTAAGGATTTATTTTTGAAAATAGCAGTGTAAGGAGCACACCCAAGAGTAATTTCATTTGGAATAGCTTTTACATTTTCATTTATACGAAGTAGTTCAACAGTATCTGTTGGTGCATTACAAAATCTCAAATCTATAATGCTTAATTTTATTTTGTATGTACCAGGCCCAGGAAAAGTGTGCGGAAAATCTGGCAAAAAATCGGTGGTGTCTATAGGCGAGCCGTCTCCAAAGTCCCAAATAAATGTTTGTGGCAAATAAGCTGAGCCACCAATAGAGCTTGTGGTATTTGTAAATTGATAAGTGGTGCTTTTACAATCGCCCAATTTTATTTTTTTAAATTGTGGCGTTACTTTATCTCTGCCTGTTCTTATGTTTATGTAAGATGTATCTCGCTGGTTGCAAGTAGATAAATCTTCTGCAATTAACCTTACCCTAAAAACACCCACAGTATTAAAAATGTGATTAGCAGCAGGGTTTGTAGTTGTTGTATCTACTGCATTTAATTGACCCGGAGCAGCACTATTAAAATTCCAATAATAAGTTACACCTTTTTGCCTAAGGTCTTTAAAATTTACCAGTAGCGGAATACAACCCAATGTATCATTTATTTCTCCATCAATTTCTGATTGTATTTGAGCGCCTACACCCGAAAAGTTCATTTCTATTTTTACAGCTGCTTCGTTACAAATTTGGCTACCATTCACCTCTGCAAATACACCTGGAGTAGTAGGAAAAGTAGCTGGTTGATTAGATCTTCCACCACAATTGGCACATACTGCTTGATAAATTATACCATTTACATCAAATCTACTTGTACCACCGTCCACATGATCTCCAAAGCCACCATTTTGCCCAAAGTGCGAACCAAAAAACTGAGCTTGAGCATCTTTTGCTAATACAAAAAAATAAAAATCTTTACCATCTGCTGCTGGTATTGGAGAAAGTGGATTTACTTCTGGTAGTCCATTTGTATTGCCGTTTGCATATTTTATATCAGCATTTATTCCTCCTCCCCAGCCAGATACATATACATTCTCGCATCTGTCAACCAAAAAAGCAGTTGGAGAAATATCGGGTACTGGAGCACCTTTTCCAAAAACGGTAGAATAAATATAATCCGATAAATCTGTTTTTAACTTTGCAATAAATTGTTTGCCGCCTGGCGAAAAATAATTTGCATTTCTTCTTGGCCAGCTTCCCTCTGTAGTACCCATTACATAAGGAAAACCGAGTTTATCAAATTTTAAACCGTACACAATATCAACTTCGCTTGTACCCAAAAAAGTAGTTTTAATAGAAGCGCCAGCCAATGAAAGCTCTGTTATAAAACCATCAATATTGCCTTGCGATGCTGGATAAATAACCCCTGTTTTATTGCCAGGTAAACTGCCACTCATAGTTGCGCCACCCACATACAAATTATTTGTAACAGGATTTATGGCTGCTACAAAACAAGCATCTTCATCTGCTCCGCCAAAATAAGTTGAAAATAATAATGTAGAAAGATTGCTGTTAAATTTTAAAATAACGCCATCTTGTTTACCAGCATTATTGGATTGCAATGCACCTATTGAAACGGGAAAATCATTTGATTGAGTACAAGATGCCACATAAATATTATTGTTTGCATCTAGTATTACTTCGCTCCTTGCATCATCGCCATAGTTCCTACGCAATCTATCTTTACCAACGTTTGGGTCATCTTCTTTTTCTTTAATATTTACACCATCATTACCTGAGCCTCCAATTTTTACAGAGCCAATTAATGCTGTACCAGCAGGGTTTAATTTTGTAATAATAATATCATAACCGCCCAGTGCACCAATAGCATTTGTTGTAGGATAATCTGAAGAATTACTTTTGCCTGCAATAGTTAAATTACCTGCGGCATCAGCAATCATACTATGCGGAAAATCATTTCCTCCGCCACCAAGATAAGTTGCATAAATAGCTGCGCTTCCATTTGGAGAAAATTTCATAATGCCAATATCCCATTTACCACCACGCATATTTGTTTGATAAGCACCTAAAGAAAATGGATAGCCATTGCCATCAACGATACCGCCTGCAAAAAAACTTCCGTCAATACC
>JAYTGY010000085.1:0-4289 GCA_043733065.1 Ferruginibacter sp. | reverse complement strand
AGCATGATAATTAAATACTACATTTCCACTATAGCCAGGTGCAGGATCAAAACGCATTCCTGCCATTTGAGTTGGTGTAAGTGGAATACCAGTTGCTGTGTAGTTTGCTAAAACAGCCGCCGTTAAATCTGCAAAACCGCCTGTACATGTGGCACCTGTTGGTGTTGCAGGGCAAGGAATACTTAATACACCTTGAGAAATAGACGGTAAAGATTCTATGCTATAACCTGCAATTGTACCATCTACATCAGATGCAATAAGACCTGGTATGGCAGTTGGACCATTAGTTTGCGACATAGAAGGAGCTACTACTGCGTTAGACACTGGGGGCAAACTTGTAACTGGTATTGTATATACAGCTCCTGCACTTGTAGCACCTGTATTATCTGTAGTTGTATATCCAATATCTACTTTACCACTAAAGCTTGGATCTGGATCAAAACGCATTCCTGCAGCTTGTGCAGGTGTTAATACAATACTTCCAGTATTTGCAGCTAAAACTGCTGGAGTTAAATTCGCAAAACCACCCGTACATGTAGCACCTGTAGGAGTAGCCGGACATGGAATGCTCAATATACCTTGTGTAGCAGCAGGTACTGAGTTTAAAGAATAACTAGCAATTGTGCCATCTGCATCACTACCAGCTAATGTTGGTATAGCTGTAGGACCATTGGTATTTGGCATAAATGGAGTAAGTATATTTTTTGCAACTGGAGGAATATTTCCTGCGCCTGACACAGGTAATGTATAAGTAGATACATTGCTTTGTAACCCTGCATTATCTACCGCACTATATTTAAAAGCAGCAAGACCTGTATAGCCCGCTGTTGGGTCAAAGCGCAATGCTGCTGCTTGCGCAGGAGTTAATGAAATTCCATTGGGATTTGCATCAATTACGGCCTGAGTAATGTTTGCAAAACCTGCAGTACATGTAGCACCGGTTGGTGTGGCAGGGCAAGGGAAACTAAGTATTCCTTGTGTAGGACTTGGCATACTAAAAATTGTATAACTAGCTATAGTTCCATCAGCATCAGTAGCACTTAAAGAACTAATAGTAGTTGCACCAAGTGTATTTGCCAATGTAGCATTCACAACATCTGTAGTAACTGGAGGTTGTACTGGCACTACTATATTATAATTAGCTGCCGCACTTATATTACCATTATTATCAGTAACATTATAAGTAAAAGGAGCTATTCCACTAAAGCCAGTTGTTGGTGCAAACCTAATGCTAGCTGCTTGTGCAGCTGTTAAAATTATTCCGCTTGGGTTAGCAGCCAATACTGCAGCGTTTAAATTTACAAAACCTCCTGTACAAGTGCCGCCTGCTGGTGTAGCAGGGCAAGAAACACTAATGATACCTTGTGCCGCTGTTGGAATAGTTGTAATAGTATAGTTAGTAATGGTACCATCTGCATCGCTACCATTTATAGCTGGAATTGCAGTGGGCGTTGTATTAAACGTAACTAATGTATTTATATTTGATGCTGTTGGCGCTACATTTACAATAGGTAAATTGTAAGTCGCTGTATTGCTCGTTAATCCTGAATTATCAGTAGCATTATAGGTAAAATTTGAAGTTCCTACAAAGCCAGAAGCTGGATCAAATTGTAGTGTTGCTGCTTGTGCAACGGTCAAAATTTGATTTACAGTAACTGCTGTACCTCCGCAACAACTTAAGATTCCTTCTGATGCAGGAGGTAAACTAAGTATTTGATAAGAAGCTACAGATCCATCTAAATCGTTTGCTTTCAAAGCAGGAATAGCTGTACTTCCCAAGCTATTATTTAAAGGTTGGGCTGTAATATTATCTGCTAAAGGTGGTCTAGCAGTTGTTTGAGTAGCCGTTACAGGAATGGTATAATTAGCAGTATTGCTAATATTCCCGCTATTATCAAGCGCATTATAATAAAATATGGCATTGCCAATATAACCAGCAACGGGATCAAATTTTAATGTGGCCATTTGTGCTGCGGTTAGAACAGTACCAGATGTAATGGTGTTTACAGTACCAGTACAAGGATTTGTACCATTGCTACAATAAGTTAAAACGCCCTGAATTAATGAGGCTGGAATTGCTGTAATGGTATAGCTCGCTATTGTTCCATCAGCATCAGAAGAACTTAAACCCTGAATATCAGTTGGACCATTGGAATTAGGCATACTATTTTCCATAATATTATTAGATACTGGAGGTAGTGCAATCACTGGCAATTTATAAGTTGCAGTATTACTAATTGTTCCATCATTATCTTTTGCATTAAAAGTAAATTGTGCTGTACCTGTAAAATTTGGTGCAGGGTCAAAGCGCAAAGAATCTGCTTGACCTTTTGTAAGTACAATACCTCCTGGGTTAGCTGCCAATACCGCCGCTGTTAAAGCTGCAAAACCTCCACTGCAAGTAGCTCCTGCTGGGGTAAGCGGACAAGAAACACTCAATATTCCCTCTGTAGCCAAAGGCAGTGTTAAAATCTTTACACTATCTATTTTACCATCAAGATCTGTAGCTACTAATGCTGGTATTGGAGTTGAAGCATTGCCTTGAGGCATTGGTATATTAATAAAATTATTTGCTGTAGGTGGGTAAGGATATAATTGAATTGATTTAGTAAAACTTATATCGCCAATTGCAAATGCTTCTCCAGCTGGGTTAGTACCTGCAAAACCAGGTCCATTAGCACGCCATACAAAAGTTAATTGTGTTATTTGATTACTAAATTGTACTAAAATAGTAGCTCCTTGGTTTACTAAACTACTTGTACCAGCATTTAAGCCATTACCAGCAGTACCAGCCGCTGCACCCGTTGCGTTTCCATAAGCAGTATTACCGTTTATCAAAACTGTATCGGGACCACTAGCTGTGGTTCCAAATTTTGTAACAATTGGGTTTGGAACAGCTGTATTACCATTTTTGCCAGTAAAAGTAACAATATCCACATAAGTTGGTCCTGCCGCTCTATCCATATCACCTAAGTAAAACGATACGTTATTTACTGGTTTTGAAAAAGTGATTGTTGTAGTTATACTATCATTATATGTACTCCAATCTACATATTCTACTAAAGGATTTGCACCAGTAGTGCCTGGTAAAAACCAAGCCACATTTGCTGCTCCAACTGTAGGACAATTAAATTGAAAACCATTATTGTCAGCAGTAGCGCCAGTAGCACTAATATTACCAACTGCATTACTATTGTTTATTGTTACTGCAGCATTAATACCAGAGTTACCAATATTGGTAATAGTTTTTGAATAAGTTGGTCCTGTCCAAGCAGTAGAACCCCAATGCAAATTGTAGGTTTGTGCAAATGAGTTGATGGAAAAAACCATCATTAACGAAAAAAATAACTGTCTTAACATGGGGGTGTTTAAATTTTAATAATTGTAGAGAAATTGGTTTGTTTAAAAAATTTATATTAAATATTTATAGTATAAGTATTACTTTTTTCTATTGTTTGTACGCTATGAACGACATTTATTATACATTATTGTTGTAGTAAAAAACCTACAAAATTGTAGTTTTGTCCTATAATGCTTTGTAGTATTGACATTAAACAAAAAAACCCAACTAAAAATAGTTGGGATTATAACAATAAAATGACAGGTTTTTTAAATAACAAAAAACGTATATTCAATAAAAAATCGTAGTATTAAAAATCATAATTTCTTTTAAACATATTTAAACGAACACCGGCAGTAACTAATGTGGTATTACTTTCGCCTGTAAAGTTTTGTATTTTGTATAATCTTGTTTGAAAAGAGGCATCAAAAAACAAATTTTCTCTTAGCTCATACGATACTTGAAAAGTGCCATTAAAGCAAGTAGCTTTTGCACCACCACCTACTGTAAAATTATTATTAGCAGCTACAGATCTTGTTATATAATTTTTAAAAATATTGCCACCATTGTTTAAACCTGCGGTATCTATTCCTTGATAATAATAAATTGCTTTTGCATAAATATTCCATTTAGGCGCAGGTTGGTAATGTGCAATGCCAATAAACTCTTGAAAATTTGCACCAAGTGGATGCGCCAATGGTTGGTTGTAATGGCTGTAATTTGCAATGGTATCGTAATGCGAATATGTAAATGGTCTAACTCTATTTATTTCACCCTGCACATCTAAATTTCTTACACCAAATGCATCTACATATTTAAACCCAGCTTGTATGCCAAATTTATTTACCCAACTTGTAGGATTGTTTTTTACTTCACTCAATACAAATTCATCTAACATAAACTGACCGTATAATTGTACTCTATGTGCAAGGTTGGCTTTAAAATCTAA
>JAYTGY010000084.1:0-15717 GCA_043733065.1 Ferruginibacter sp. | reverse complement strand
GATGCCAACTTTTTAAAAGTTGGCATCCGTTTTATTTAAAAGTTGGCATCCGTTAATTTAAAATTATAAAATATTTTTTTACTTATCTATAATTTTTATTTCCACTCTTCTGTTGGTAGTTTTTTCATTTTCATTTTTTTCGGGGTAAGTATAAATGGGCATAGAATGTCCCAAACCCTTGTATTGAAGCCTATTCGCCTTTATACCTTCGTAAACCAAATATTCATAAATAGCTTTTGCCCGGCGCATGGATAAGTCTGGAGTATTGGTTTCAAAATCTAAGCCGTCATTATTTCCTGGAAGACAGCAAATATGACCCTCAATGGCTATTTTAAGTTTTGGATTTGCTTTTAAAGCTGATAATAATTCGGTTAACTGTGGTAAAGAATTTTCTAATATTTGATGTCTGCCACCCACAAATTGCATATTTTTAAAAATAATGGTACTGCCTTTTTTTGTGGCGGTATCTTCTATAATTTCTTTAATGGTTCTTTCTGGTTTTTCTTTTTCTATTGTATCTTTTTTTATTTCTGTAGAAGTTGAATTTGGCGTAAATAAAATTTCTACTCTACGATTAATTTCTCCTTTGGCCTCATCTTCATCATCTATCAATAATAATTTTGTTTTGCCAAATGCATTTTCTTTTTGTATCAGATTTTTTGGAAACCCATTTTTAATCAAATATACTTTTAGAGCATTTATTCTTCTTTGCGATAATGCAAAATTATAAGCGTTACTTCCTTTACTATCTGTATGACCATAAAGTTCAATGGTATTATTAGTAGATTTATTTGATTCAATAAAATGCAATAATTCAGCAGTGGCTTTTGTGTTTATTTCTGCTTTATCAAAATCGAAATGAATAATTAAACTTTCTTTTTGGGCTATCAAAATAAAAGGACTAAAAATAAAAAGAGATATAATTAAGAATAATCTCATGAGGAAATAATTTTACATAAAAGTAATGATGAATATCTTCAAAACTGTCCAAATAAAGTCAAAATTTATTCTATTTTTATTATTCTACCCTTTTTCTTACGTCTAATATCTAATATCTAGCATCTATTTATCTGTTTTTTCACTACTTTTGCGCCCATTTTAGATTAATTATGATAAGTGTAAATAATGTAACCCTAGCCTATGGCAAAAGGGTTTTGTTCGACGAAGTAAATACCAGTTTTACAAAAGGAAACTGCTATGGCGTAATTGGTGCCAATGGTGCTGGAAAATCTACTTTTATAAAAATTATAAGTGGAGAAATTGAGCCCAATAAAGGTACCGTAAGCATTTCGCCAGGTGAGCGCATGGCAGTATTGGCACAAAACCAATTTGCTTTTGATGAAGTATCGGTAATAAATACCGTGCTTATGGGGCATGCAAAAATGTGGAAAATACAGCATGATAGAGATACATTGTATGCAAAAGAAGATTTTAGCGAAGCTGATGGAATAAAGGCTGGGGAACTGGAAGAACAATTTGGCGAAATGGGTGGCTATACTGCGGAAAGTGACGCAGCTACTTTATTGAGTGAGCTTGGTGTAAAAGATGATGTACATCAAATTTTGATGAAGGATTTGAGTGCCAACTTAAAAGTACGTGTACTACTTGCACAAGCATTGTTTGGTAATCCAGATATTTTATTGCTCGATGAGCCTACCAATAACTTGGATGTGGAAACAATAGCATGGTTAGAAAACTTTTTGGCAGATTATCAAAACATCGTTTTGGTGGTAAGTCACGATCGTCACTTTTTAGATGCGGTATGCACTCATGTAGCGGATGTGGATAAAGGTAAAATAAAAATATATACAGGCAACTATACTTTTTGGTACGAAAGCTCTCAATTAGCATCAAGACAAGCATCTGATAAAAATAAAAAAGCAGAAGAGAAGAAAAAAGATTTGTTGGAATTTATTGCACGTTTTTCTGCCAATGCAAGTAAGAGTAAGCAGGCTACGAGTCGTAAAAAAGCGTTGGATAAATTGGTGTTTGAAGATATTACACCAAGTAGTCGTAAATATCCTGGTATTATTTTTAAACCAGAGCGTGAAGTAGGTAATGATATTATTAAAGTAGAAAATCTATCTAAAAAAGCGGATGGTAAATATTTGTTTAGCAAATTAAATTTTGATATTGCTAAAACAGACAAAGTTGCTTTTCTTAGCCGTGACCCTCTAGCATTAACTACTTTTTTTGAAGTAATAAATGGCAGAACACCTGCTGATAGTGGAGAATATACGTGGGGTACAACTATTACTAGTGCTTACTTACCTAACGATAACAAAGAGTTTTTTGAAGGAAGCCAAGAAAATTTAATGAACTGGCTTCGTCAATATGTACCACCACATACCAAAGATGTAGATGAAGATTTCTTGCGTGGGTTCTTAGGTAAAATGCTATTTACTGGCGATGAAATTTTGAAAAAAACAAACGTATTGAGCGGTGGCGAAAAAGTGCGTTGTATGCTTAGCAAAATGATGTTGCAAAATCCAAATGCTTTGATGCTTGATGAACCAACAAACCATTTAGATTTGGAAAGTATTATTGCCTTTAACGATAGTATGGTAAATTTTCCTGGAGTGGTATTTTTAACCACGCACGATCATCAGTTTATGCAGACAGTTGCTAATCGTATTATAGAAATTACACCAAAAGGAATGATAGATAAATTGATGACTTACGATGAATACTTGGCAGATGAAAGAGTGAAGGAAGTGAGGGAGGAGTTGTATGCTTAAGAAACCATTTGAGCATTGAAAATTGATAGTTGAATATTGAACATTTATTCGTTCAATCAAAAAAATGTTCAATATCCAATTTTCAATGCTCAATTTTCAGTTATAGAATATTTATGTAAAAAATGAATGTGAGCATTTGAAATTTTTGACCGATATAATCGACATTTTTTATCCGCCCTTCAAGCGCTTAATGCCACTGCAAACCTTTAGATATGCGGCTTGTGGCGGGAGTAATATGCTTTTAGGATTGAGTATTTATTACATACTTTTCAATTATGTATTTATCCATGGATATGTAACATTGGGTAAACTTGCTTTCGAATCTTACAATGCATCCTTATTTTTTTCTTCTGCTACATCGTTTATAGTTGGGTTTTTATTAAACAAATATGTAGTTTTTACTACATCAAACTTAAAAGGCAGAATTCAGTTGTTCAGATATTTCCTTTCCTTTTCAAGTAATTTGGTAATAAATTATTTTTTGCTAAAGTTGTTTGTAAAAATGTTACATATGGATGAATTTTTGGCTCAAGTTATTTCTACAGGTATTTGTGTTAGCATTGCTTTTGCTACACAAAAATATTTTACCTTTAAGCAAGATACAGCTGTATAGTTGTTTTCTTTTCTGTAAATTTGAATTATATGAGCCACATCTTCTTATACATAGACCCAAGCAGCGGCAGTTATCTCATTCAAATGTTGATAGCAGGTATTTTAGGTTCGCTTTTCTTTTTTAAAAATGCTTGGCTAAAAGTAAAAAGCTTTTTTACTGGCAAAAAACAAGAAACTAAAGAAGAAACCGATAACGAATTGTAAAATGCTATGTCAAAGCTAACAGCACTTTCTTCTTCATATAGAGATAATGATGGTTTTGTTTTTAAACAAGATGAAAAATATTATCGATTAATAAAGCCTTCTTATTTTTATCATTACGATTTATTTATGAATTCTGGTTTATATAAAAACCTTACAGATGCAGGAAGGTTAGTACAGCATCAAGAAATTAATACAACTTCTTTTCCGGAAATAACAGTAGGTAAAATACTTTTGCCAGAGCAAATTCCTTTTATTAGTTATCCTTACGAATGGAGCTTTAATATGTGGAGAGATGCAGCTATTGTAACACTAAAAATAGCAACTCAAGCATTGGAATACGGAATGATATTAAAAGATGCTACGCCTTTTAATATTCAATTTCACAACGGCCGACCGGTTTTTATAGATACGCTTTCTTTTGAAAAATATGAAGAAGGCACATCTTGGATTGCTTATCATCAATTTTGTGAATGTTTTTTAGGGCCACTTTTATTGATGCATTATGGGCATAGAGATTTAGGGAAATTGTTTCTCGTTTATCCCAATGGTATTCCTTTAGAAGTTGTAAAAAGTATATTGCCATTCAAATCTAAATTTAATGTGCATGTGTATTTGCATATTTGGTTGCAAGCAAAAATGGCGAATAAAACATCAGATGTAGAAGCTGAAAAAAAAGAATTTTCTATACAAAAATTGAATACACTTATTATTGGGCTTACTGATTTTGTAAGTAGTTTATCGCAAAAGAAAACAAAATCTATTTGGGATGATTATTATACAGATTCTATTTTGGGTAATCAATATTTAGAAGCTAAAAAGGAGATTGTAGAAAAATTTGTAAATAGTATTGATATTAAAAGTGCAATTGATTTAGGTGCAAATGATGGTTATTTTAGTTTATTGCTAAAAGACAAAGCAGACCATATTATTGCTACAGATTCAGATTCTAATTGTATAAATGAATTGTATAAAAAAATCAGAAAAGATAAAATAAAAAATATTGTACCGTTGGTAAGTTCGCTAAATATACCATCTCCATCAGTTGGTTGGAATAATGAGGAAAGAACAGCCCTAAACGAAAGATTAAATGGCGACCTTGTTCTTGCACTTGCATTAGTTCACCATTTGGCTATTGGCGTAAATATACCAATGACTTTTATTGCAAAATGGCTAAAGGAAATGTGTACATATTTAATTATTGAATTTGTACCAAAAAGTGATGAAAAAGTAAAGCAGCTTTTAGCAAACAGAGAAGATATTTTTGATGAATATAATGTAAACAAATTTGAAAGTATATTTAATCAATATTTTAATATTTTAGCCTTAGAAAAAGTGGGCAATACCGAAAGAATACTTTATTTAATGAAAAAATTATAATGAGCCAACTTAAGAAAACGCCATTTTTTATTTTATTACTTGTGTTATTTTTTATTTTGCACGGCACGGTAGAAAATTATGACTATATCTATTTCAATGAAATTGCAAAAGTTGGGGTTGTTATTTTCATAGGTATTTCTGTATTTTGTTTTGTTGCATTTTTTTTTGTAAAAGATGCTATTCATGCGGCATTAATTACTTTTTTTATTAGTACGTTTATACTTTTTTTCGGTGCTATTTTCGACTTTGTAAGAAGTATTAAACTTTTCTCTTTTTTACATAGTTACACAGTTTTTGTTCCATTTATGTTGTGTGTATTTTTCGTCTTTATTTTTTTTATTCGCAAAAAAATAGCCTTGCAAAAATCGTTGTGTTATTATTTGAATATACTATTGTTGTTATATTGTTTGTACGATTTTGCTTCTCTCATTTTTATATCTTCAAAAACAAAAAAGCAATTTACTTCTACAGCAATTAATTTTGATACAACTTTGGTAAAAGCAAAACCAAATGTTTACTTTATGATATTCGATGAATATCCTGGTTATAAAAGCCTAAAAGACAGCTTTGCCTTTGCTAATGATAGTTTATATAATTTTTTGGAGAGTAAAGACTTCAAAATCCTACCAACTTTTTCCAATTACAACATGACTTTTTATTCAATGGCTTCTATGCTAAATATGCATTACATCGATAAGCCATATATTCCATTGCAAAATACTTTTAACGATGATCAAGATCGCATTAAAGAAGTAAAAAATGCTCAAGCTGTTCAATATTTTAAAACAATGGGATATTCATTTACCAATTATTCTATTTTCGATATTTTAGACCAATCATCTGTAAAAGGCAATTCGTTTGTTGTTTCTCAAGCCACACTTTTAACCCATAAAATATTTTTTAATAGAATGATAAAAGATATAGGCTGGCATTTTATAACTGGTAAAAACAAAATTACTTTTATAGAAAATATTTACATGAAGGATAAAAGGAATAATGCATTTATTGAAAAGCAATTGCTAGAAACAAATCTTGAGAAAACTTCCCCACAATTTATTTATGCGCATTTTAATATGCCACATACTCCATTTTTTTATGATAGTCTTGGCAATCCTCTTTCTAATGCTACAATATTTGATGAAAGTTTACATGGCGACAAATCGCTTACTTTATCTTATCTAAAATATGCAAATTCAAAAATAAAAAATTTGGTAGAGGTAATAAGCAAGAAAGATAGTAATGCAATAATAATAGTAATGAGCGATCATGGTTGGAGATCATATAAAACAAAAGGAGTAATTACTCCTTTATATTTCAATAATATTTGCGCCGTTCGTTTCCCCAATAAAAATTATTTACCCATGAACGATAGTTGGAGCAATATCAATTTTTTCAGATATTTATTTAATGCTCAGTTTAATCAAAAGATTCCTTATTTGAGCGACAGTACTATTTTCTTAAGAGATTTACCAAATTCAGAATAGCGAACAATATGCCCACCTGCCATTTTTGCACCCTCATTTCCATTGGCACAATGATTGACAAATATATAAAAACAAACAAAAAATAAGATCATGGGAAAAATTATAGGCATTGACCTTGGTACTACTAACAGTTGCGTATCTGTAATGGAAGGCAACGAGCCAGTGGTAATTGCAAATGATGAAGGACGTCGTACAACGCCTTCTGTAGTAGCTTTTTTAAAAAATGGTGAGCGTAAAGTGGGAGACCCTGCTAAGCGTCAGGCCATCACAAATCCACAAAATACCATCAGCAGCGTAAAGCGTTTTATGGGTCGTAGGTTTGATGAAGTAACGGAAGAAAGCAGCCACTGGAGCTATAAAGTAGTAAAAGGTGACAATAATACCGTACGTATTGACATAGATGGCAGAATGTACACCCCACAAGAAATAAGTGCAATGGTACTGCAAAAAATGAAAAAAACTGCAGAAGATTATCTTGGAACTGAGGTAACTGAAGCGGTAATTACAGTGCCTGCCTATTTTAATGATGCTCAACGTCAGGCTACAAAAGAAGCTGGTGAAGTAGCAGGTTTGAATGTACGTCGTATTGTAAACGAGCCTACAGCTGCGGCTTTGGCTTATGGTTTAGATAAAAAAGGTGTTGATCAAAAAATTGCTGTATTCGACCTTGGTGGTGGTACGTTCGATATTTCTGTATTAGAATTAGGCGATGGTGTGTTTGAAGTAAAGTCAACCAATGGCGATACACACTTAGGTGGAGATGATTTTGATAAAGTAATTATGGATTGGTTGGCAGATGAATTTAAAGCAGATGAAGCAATAGATTTACGTAAAGATCCAATGGCATTACAACGCTTAAAAGAAGCTTCAGAAAAAGCAAAAGTAGAATTGAGTAGCGGTACAGAAACAGAAATTAATTTGCCTTATGTAACAGCAGTAGATGGCGTGCCTAAGCATTTGGTTAAAAAACTAACTCGTGCAAAGTTTGAATCTTTAGCTGATAAATTATTTGATCGTTGTTTAAAACCTTGTGAGCAAGCATTGAAAGATGCAGGCATGAGCGTATCTCAAATTGACGAAGTTATTTTGGTGGGTGGTAGCTCTCGTATTCCTAAAGTACAAGATATAGTAGAAAAATTCTTTGGCAAAAAACCAAACAGAGGGGTAAACCCAGATGAGGTTGTAGCTATTGGTGCTGCCATACAAGGTGCAGTATTAAGTGGCGATATTAAAGATGTATTGTTGCTAGATGTTACGCCACTTGGGCTTGGTATTGAAACCATGGGCGGTGTAATGACAAGATTAATTGACAGCAACACAACCATACCAACAAAAAAATCGGAAACATTTAGTACCGCAAGCGATAACCAACCTGGCGTACAAATACATGTATTGCAAGGCGAGCGCCCAATGAGTTCGCAAAATAAAAGTCTTGGTACATTTAACCTTGATGGAATACCACCAGCACCAAGAGGAGTACCACAAGTAGAAGTTACGTTTGATATTGATGCCAATGGAATTTTACACGTAAGCGCAAAAGACAAAGGCACAGGTAAAGAACAAAAAATAAGAATAGAAGCGGGTAGTGGTTTGAGCAAAGAAGAGATAGAAAAAATGAAGAATGAAGCGAAAGCCAACGAAACTTCTGATAAAGCAGAAAGAGAAAAAGTAGATAAAATAAACCAAGCAGATAGTTTAATTTTTCAAACAGAAAAACAATTGAAAGAGTACGGCGAAAAAATACCTGCAGAGAAAAAAGCGCCAATTGAAGCAGCACTTACAAAATTGAAAGAAGCACACAAAACACAAGATGTAACGCAGATAGATGCAGCAAGTGCCGAAATGAATGCGGCTTGGGCTACTGCAAGCGAAGATATGTACAAAGACACACAAGCAGGTGGCGAACAATCTGGTGCAGAGCAAGCCAATGGTGCACAACCACAAGGCGCAGATGCAAGTGAGAATGTCACTGATGCTGAGTTTGAAGAAGTGAAGTAATATACTTTCTAGATAAAATTAAAATCGCCTCGAAGTTTTCTTCGGGGCAATTTTTTTGTATGTTTTTTGGAGCTGTTAGCATAGAAACTATGTTGAACATTTGCTCGGGCTATTCGTTGCAATCTTTTTGCCTCAAAGGCAGGCAATCCCGCATTTTAATTTCGGGACCACTTCTATCCCGCAGCTTTTCA
The DNA here is from genome assembly GCA_043733065.1 of Ferruginibacter sp. Taxonomy (GTDB): domain Bacteria; phylum Bacteroidota; class Bacteroidia; order Chitinophagales; family Chitinophagaceae; genus Ferruginibacter. The sequence continues at coordinate 7,113 of JAYTGY010000084.1, read as the reverse complement.
TCTTTTGTAATTCTATTTGGCTTTTATTATGCAATAGATTGAAAAATCGATTCCGAACAAATTAAAAGCAATAAAAAACTCCGCCTAAAAAAGCGGAGCATATAAAAAGTTGATAAAATAATATTTTACATTAAATCCAATGCCATAGCAAAATAAGTAACTACAAATGGCAATACCATAGAGCAGTAACCGCCTGCAAAAGCATATACTACTACAGAAGCCACTACAGATAGAAAGAAATACACCCAATACTTAGTTCTCGATTTTTTTGCTACTTCCATGTTTTTAATTTTGTGCAAATATATAGGGAGAAATGTAAATTATCTAAAAATTTGAGTATAAAATTAAAAAGCGGGCAAGCAACACGTTTTTTATCTGCCAAATAACATACGATATATATCTTCTTCATCCAATTCTTCCTCTTCTTCTTTCCATTCTTTTATCATTGCTTTAATGTAACGAAGTGCAGTAGTTGAGTTGAACCATTCATTGTTAAGCTTTAATTTTTCAATTGTTTTTTTAGTTTCTATGAAATGTTCGGTTACTGTTTCAATTGGAGATTGTTTTACTCCCCAACCAAATTCTTGCACGAGCACCGCATATTGTGGTTGGTAAACAATTTCTTGTTTTTGAAAAGTTAAATCCGATACTTGTTCTTTTAAAATTTGTAAATAAATGGCTAATTTTTCTTCTGTAAGACTTTCTAGATGGTCGTTTTCTTTATGTATCCATTTAAGTTCGAGGGTGAGTAATGCATGTAAATTTTTGGCTTCGTATGCAGCTGTAAGTTCCTGCATCAACAATACTTTTTCTGCCTTACGTTCTTCATCTTGCTCAAGATCGGGGTGAAAAAGTTTTGCCAACTGTTTATAAATTGTACCAATATTTTTTTTCTTTAATTCCTCTGCAGCTTCTTGTATTTTTTCAGCTTCTATTTGTTTGGCAGATTTCTTTTTTTCTTTTTGAAATTGGTTGATGGTATTAATTTTTTCATCGTGTGCATCATTCATTTTTGCATTGTACTCAAATATTTTTTTCTGCAATTCATCCATATCATTTGCATCAATATCAGATAAGTCAACCTTCATTTTTTTTAAAGCCGCTTTCATTTGCTTTTTGGCTTCTTCTTTTTCTTGTTCCAAAGCTTTATCGTAATCTTCGCCTTCTAGCTCATTAAAGATTTGCTTTAATATATCATCTGGCATATCTGTAAGTTCTGCAAATATGGTTTGCAATTGTTCTCGTATTATTTGTTTTAATATTTGTTGGTCTTTTTGAGCAAGTCTTTTGGCTTTAAAATGCCCCCAAAGTACAATCAAATTTTCTCTACGCTCTACCAATAATTCTGCTTTTAAAGGGTACAAATCTTTGCCATACATTTTCATAGCAAGGTCAAATTTGTCTTGCTTTTTCTCTATTTCTTTTTGTAGCTTTTCTATTCTCTGCGTAAGTTTATTAAACTCTTGCTGGTTTTTGCTCAATGTTTTTTTACCTGCTTTAGAGATAACAAGCCCATTGGCTTTAGGCTTTGAGAGGGTAATATCTGAAAATAATGACGGCTGCATGTAGAAGTTTTATGAGCAAAAGTAATAAATACTCGATAGAAAAAGGGTTACAAAAGAATGATAGTTTTAAGTAATTAAAAATTATGAGTAAGCATGTAATTTTGCATTTGAAAAAGTTGTTAATACAACATACTAAAATGAAGAATATAATAATAACTGGTACCAATGGGTTAGTTGGTAATCTTATACTACAAAAATGCTTGCAGCGAAATGATGTGGCCAAGGTAACTTCTATTACCAGAAAACCATTAGGCATTTATCATCCAAAATTAGAGGAGGTTATACACGATGATTTTTTAGACTATACAAAAATTGAAGCGCATTTAAAAAATCAGGATGTTTGTTTTTATTGTATTGGAGTTTACACGGGGCAAGTTCCTGCAGAAGAATTTAAAGTTATTACTGTTGCATTTACAGAAGTATTTGCAATAGCTTTAAAAGAAAATAGCCCATCTGCAAGTTTTTGTTTTTTGAGTGGGCAAGGTGCAGATAGTTCAGAAAAAAGTAAAGTGCTTTTTGCAAGAGAAAAAGGCATAGCCGAAAATATTTTATTAAAATTAAACTTTAAAAATATCCATATTTTTAGGCCTGGTTATATTTATCCAGATGCACCAAGGGTAGAGCCAAATTTCTTTTACAAATTGATGCGTATTTTGTACAAACCAGTTAAATTTATTTATCCAAACATTGGTTTAACATCCGAAAAGCTTACTAATACAATGGTTGAAGTAGGAATAAATGGTGGTAAAATTATTTTGGAAAATGCGGACATTAGAAATTTTTCTTGAATAGAAGTTTATCTAATGCATAATAAAAGCTGAAAAAAGAATTAATGATGAAGAGCGGCGGGATAGGAGCGGCACCGAATACCGTGTTAGCAAACAAAGCGAGGTACGAGCTGTAGTTTTGCGTTACACGGGAGCAGGTACAGCGTATAGCCCGTACAAAAGTTGATTTTAAATTAATGCTCACCGCCCAAAGAATCTTCTCTCTGCCTATTTTTCTCCATCCAATCTACTTCTTTTTTTGTGCTAAGTGCTTGCACAATACCAACCAAAAAAATAAAAAAAACATTGGCAGATAAAAATGCAAGGTTGTAACAATGATATGCATCAATATTATTGTAATGGTGTTTAAAGAAAATAATAAAATCTAACACCCAAAAATAAAACCAAGCTGCTAATGCAATTGTAAAAATAATATTCGAAAAAATTTTAGCAGCCTTTGATGGGTGTGGCTTTGTATGCCATATATAAATGAGATAAACCGTAATAAATAAAACGGCGGGCACACAAATAATAATGAGTGTAAACAAAACCGAAAACCAAGGCATGTAATCTAGTATGCCAAAAATAGATCGTAAACTGAGTATTACCAACGACAGTGCAACTATAAAACCAATAAATGTTAATAGAATAATGCCAAAGAGCCTAATATATTTGTCGGTATCATTCATTTATTTTTATTTAAAGTAACTAAGATTTGTTTTTGCTGTAAGTTTTATTAAAGTTTCGTACATCAATTTTATTGTATTTTCTATATCGTCTTTATGCAACATTTCTACGGTTGTATGCATATAACGAAGCGGAATAGAAATAAGTACCGACGGGCATCCGTCATTTGAGTAAGCAAACGATTCTGTATCTGTTCCTGTACTTCTACTCACGGCTCTTAGTTGATAAGGAATTTTATTTTTATCGGCAGTAGCTTGTACAAAATCTAATAATTTATTGTGAACTGCTGGGCCATAACAAAGCGATGGACCTTTGCCACAAGCGCAATCCCCCTCAATCATTTTATTAATCATTGGGGTTGTACTATCATGCGTTACATCTGTTATAATTGCAATATCTGGTTTAATGCGGCGTGCTATCATTTCTGCACCACGCAATCCTATTTCTTCTTGCACTGCATTTACAATGTATAAAGCAAAAGGCAATATCTTTTTATTTTGGTTTAGTAACCGTGCTACTTCTGCAATCATAAAACCACCTACACGGTTGTCAAATGCACGTCCAATAAGGTATCCATGCGCTAGTTCTTCGTAACATTCTTCGTAAACGGCTATGGCGCCAATATGTATGCCCAAGGCTTCTACTTCTTTTTTTGTACGAGCACCACAGTCTAAAAAAAGAGTTTCAACTTTTGGTTGTGGTTCTTTATTATCGTTGTTGCTCATGCGGGTGTGTATTGCCGGCCATCCAAATACGGCTCTTACTTTTCCCTTTTTTCCATGTATAGCTACACGCATGCTTGGTGCTATTTGATGATCTACACCTCCATTTCTTTTTAAATAAATTAACCCTTCTGCAGAAATATAATTTACAAACCAACTTATTTCATCGGCATGCGCTTCTATTACTACTTTAAAAGGCGCAGATGGATTTATTACACCAACGGCTGTACCATAAGCATCTGTAAAAAACTCATCTACGTATGGGTTTAAATATTCCATCCATAATTTTTGTCCGCCGCTCTCAAAGCCTGTAGGAGAGGGGTTGTTGATGTATTTTTCTAAAAAACTGTATGAACTTTGTGTTAAGATGCTTTTAGTTTTTGTTGCTTTTGCCATTGGTAAATATTATTGTGTAAAGGTAATCTAAAATATATTTTTTAAACTTCGATTATTTGTAAAAGATAGGTCTAATTATTTTTTGAACTTACTTTTTTTAACAGCAACACCCACCATGCTATCTGCTGTGCCATAATATAAAAAATACTGATTTTTAAACAGAATTAATCCTTCAATAAAAGTTGTACCTGCTGTGTATTGCCCACTTATTTCATGTGTTAAATCTGGTTTAATAAAATAGGTGCTGCAACGTTGTAATAATTTTTCTGGGTGCTTTGCATCAAACAATGCTTGCCCACCACAATAAATTCCTTTTGCAAGTTTTGGGTCTGCATCTTCATTTTCGGCATTCTTACCATTGTACAACAATAAAATTCCTTTATCGGTAATGATAGCTGGCGGCCCTGGTTCTACCACTTGGCTATCAAACATTTTCGGCCTTTTGCTAATCATTGGAATTAAATTTTTAGCAGTATCTGTAACTGGTTGCCAATTTATTAAATCTGATGATGAGGCTAAGTAAATTGGTCCTTCGCCCCAATACATCCAGTATTTTCCATTTATTTTTGTAGCTACAAATTTTCCATTTATTTCTTTTGTAACTATCGATCCCGATTTGCTCCAAATATTTAAAAATTTGCCATCGTATGCTCTTAAAAATGCAGGACCTTGTTTTTTCCAATGGTATAAATCATAAGAAGTAGCTACGCTAAGCCTTGCCACATCTCTATTCCAACTGGTGTACATTAACACATAACTTCCTTTTTCTGTTTCTACAATTCTTGGATCTTCGCAACCACCTGGGTAATCGTATTGTATAAATTTGCTACTATCTGGGTATAAAACTGGTGTAGCATTTTTCTTAAAATGAATACCATCATTACTAACTGCAATACCAATTCTAGAAGTACGCATACCAATACCAACGCCAGGCACATCTTCTGCCCTAAACAATACATACACTTTATTATTGCGTACAATGGCTGCAGGGTTAAATACATCGGCCTTTTGCCATTTAACAATTTCTTTTTTTACAGGACAATTAAAAAGATAAGAAGAATCTGCTCGCATTATTGGATTGGTAGCAGGTTTTATAAAATTACTCCATTGCCAATTTGCCTCAGACCTATTACCATTTTTATTTTGGCAAAATGCGGCAGAAGATATAATCGTAATGAGGAATAATATATTTTTCATACTAATGGGATTTCTTATTATTGATGTTGCTGAAATTCAACTTTAGCTTAAAATAAACAATTACAAATTTATTTTAATGCAATGTCTAATTCTTTTTCACTAGCCACACCATCTCTCCGCCAAACTTCTTTACCATTTTTATAGATAATAAAAACTGGCAATGAGGTTACATTATATTTTTTTAGAAGCGCTTCATCTTTTCCACCATCTACTTTTAAAATTGAAAATTTTCCTGTATACTTTTTTTGTAAGTTTTGTACAATTGGTTCCATGGTTTTGCAAGGCGGGCACCAAGTAGCACCAAAATCTACAAGTACAGTTGTATTGCTTATTGTGCCTGCATTGTATTGATCTATGGTCATTTGCTTTTCTGTAGATTGCCCTATAATATTTTTATTAGCGGCCTTCCATGCATTAATACCACCTTTTAGTTCATATACATTAAAACCTTGTTTGCGCATTTTACTAGCTGCTGCTCCACTTCTGCCGCCGCTTAAGCAGTACACATACACTGGTTTTTTTTTATCAATGAAAGAAGCACGTCTTTCAAATTCCGTTTCGTTATTCCAATCTGCCCATAAGGCATTTTGTATATGCCCACTATTAAATTCACCCACAGTTCTTACATCCAAAATTTGTGTAGCATTTTTAGTCATTCCTTTTTCAAATTCATCAACCGTAAGCACTTGTTTATTTTGAGCATTGCACGACATAAAAAATAAAGAAAATAGAATAATGGAATATTTTTTCATGATATAAACTTTTATAAATTATATAATTTTGAGAGATTACATACCTCATAAGCAAAGATAAATACTATGAGTGGGCTTTATCTAATTTTTTCGTTTTTGCTTCTCTTTCTGCAGCAATTACTTTTAGGGAATGTATGCTCACATTGAGTTCGAAGCCAATGAGCAAAGCCAAAGAGTTGATGTAGATAAGTGCCATTATCATCATAATAGTACCAATAGAACCGTACAAAGCATTGTATTTGCCAAAATTATTTACATAAATAGCAAAGCTAAGTGTAGCAGCTAAACTTAGCACAGTTGCAAGTATAGTGCCTGGTGAAGAAAAGTTCCATTTCTTTCTTATTGATGGTGCATATTTAAAAATGAATCCGATAATAATATAAACCAATACAATAATAAATAGCCATCTTGTATAACCAATAAAATCTCTTAATGATTGATTTTTTATGGTTGCTCTTAATAATGCACCTTCCATTATGAGTAGAATTAAATAAGCAAATAGTAAACTGAAAATAATAATGGTTAGTCGTAGCGCAACTGTACGTACTACAAAACCTTTGCGTTTTTCGAAACCTACATATTTTTTATTAAAGGAGCGCATAATGCCCATCATACCGTTAGATGCAAAAAATAAAGCAAGTAATAATCCAAAAGAAAGTAAACCTATTTTGTTGCCATCTATAAAACCATCTATAAAAATAATCAGTTGCTTATTGTAAATTTTGTTTGGAACGATATCTAATATTAAAGTATGTAATTGTAGTTTTATTAGTTTTTTTGAAACAAAAGGCAAATTTGGAATTAGTGTAAATAAAAAAAGCAATGACGGTGGAATGGCCATTATAAAATTATAAGAAATGGCTGCGGCTCGTTCCGATAATCCATGCTGCCTTAGCTGACTCCTAAAAAACTGTATAACGTCAAACAACGCCAACCCCTGAAAACCCGGCAAATGCCAAAGCTTACTTTTTCTCAATAAAAAAGGCAAGGGAGTATAGTTTAATATAATGCGTTGTATTTTGGTCAA
>JAYTGY010000083.1:0-1844 GCA_043733065.1 Ferruginibacter sp. | reverse complement strand
GATGAAGGAAAGGCAGAAATTGAAAAATTGTATGGTAAAATATCTACCACATCTACAGGTACTATTTTGCGTAAAGTGATAGAATTACAACAGCAAGGCGCTGATATTTTCTTTGGTGAAAAAAGTTTTGAGGTAGATGATTTGATGCGTATAAACGATAAGGGGCAAGGCGTAATTAATATTCTTCGGGTAATGGATATTCAAGATAGGCCAAAATTGTTTTCTACGTTTATGTTGCAAATGTTGGCAGAATTATATGCCTCAAGCCCAGAGGAAGGCGATATGGATAAACCAAAATTGATATTGATTATTGATGAAGCACATTTAATATTTCAAGAAGCAAGTACGGAGTTGGTGCAGCAAATAGAAACGATCATTAAATTAATTCGTTCAAAAGGAATTGGTATTTTCTTCTGCACACAAAACCCAATGGATATTCCAGCATCGGTACTTGGGCAATTGGGTTTAAAAATACAACACGCACTTAGGGCATTTACGGCTGTTGACAGAAAAACAATTAAGCAAGCTGCGGATAATTATCCTGAAACAGAATTTTACAAAACCGAAGATTTAATTACACAATTAGGAATAGGAGAAGCATTAATTACTTTACTAAGTGAGAAAGGAATTCCTACTCCGCTTGCACACACAATGCTTTGCAGCCCTCGTAGCCGTATGGATGTGCTTACACAAGCAGAAGTAGATGCCATAAATGGAAAAAGTAAATTGGTAGCTAAATATGCAGAAGATATTGATAGCAATAGTGCTTACGAAATGCTTACAGCAAAACTAGCAGAAGCAGAGGCTAATAATGCTGAAGTAGCTGAAGAAGAAACTAGTAAGAAGCAAGCTAAAGAAGAACCAAATGCATTTGAAAAAATAGCTGGCAATACTGTTGTAAAAAGCATGATGCGTACTGCAGGTAATGGCATAGTTCGCTCTTTATTAGGTGCTTTGGGGCTTGGTGGTCGTACTCGTACTTCCCGTAAATCGAGTTGGTTTTAAAAATTTTTTATTAAAAAAATTAAAATAATCTTCAAAATAAAATACTCATAATCTAATGGTTATGAGCATTTTGTTTTATAACTGTTTGCAATTCTATAATTTGTAGAAAAATTTCTATAAAAAACTTTTAAAATGTTTGTTTATGAAATATACTTGCCGTATGTTTGCTACGGTTTTTCATAGGATATTGGATTTTAAAGCGGGACTAGATTTCTATCTTGGTCCCTTTTTTTATGCCCATTTTTTTTGATTTATCTATTGTTATTCAATGTTATAACATTATTTTCATCTGTTACAATTATTTCTTCTGCCAATAAATAATGTAAAACCAACCATACCGAACGTTGTTTCAATGGTTTCATTTTTCGTAAAATATCAGTTACACTAGTTTTACTAGTTTTTATTATTTCTATTATTTTTTCTGAGGCTATTTTAAATTGAAGTGGCGCTAAAGTAGCATCTGTATTTTTTATACAATTATCGCAAATACCACAATCGGGCACATCATTATCTCCAAAATAAGTGGCTATATATTTACTTCTGCAGCTTGTGGTAGCATGCACAAAAAGTGTAATGGCTTCCGCACGTTTTTTGGCTTCTTCTTTTCTAATGTTCATTGCTTTTAAATCAATAACAAAATCGTCATTGTACATTCTATTTTTTAGCAATAAAATTTGTGGCTTATCAGATGCAGGTTTGTAATCTATTATTTTATATTGATGAAGTAATTGTAAATTTTTTATTAATTGATCGGCAGAAATTTTTATAAATTTTGATAATGGATTTTCATAAATCGAACAAGGGTAATCGAAAATACCTTCGTAAGAACGGAGCAATCC
>JAYTGY010000082.1:0-2424 GCA_043733065.1 Ferruginibacter sp. | reverse complement strand
TACACCATCATGGCATTATTACTGATAAACATAAAGCCGGTTATGCCAAACAAGCCAATACCGGCAATAGCTAACATGCTGTAAAATGCTAATTGTTTCGAAATAAGTGTGGCAGAAAACAAGCCATCTTTACGCAGGTATTTTATAATATTGCGGAGCGATAAAACAGAATGCCATAAAATAAAATAAAATGTAAAGCCAAGTATCATGGGTAAGTTATAAAGTACAAAAAGGATCACCGCAAACTGTACTAAAAACTGCCCTTGCTGTTGCTCCGCATTGCTGTTTGCCGAAAAGTAAAAGAAGGTACTTGCAAAAAATAATACTGCAATGCAGGATAAAATCGTGTACCTGTATTGCCCTATAAAATTTATAAATGATTCATATTTTATGCCGGCATTAAACTGCATCAGCAGCGGCTTTACTTCTTCAAAATGATTGAGCATTATTACACCTAACACAACGAGGCCATAACTGATTACAAATAATTTGCCCGAAAAAGTATTGGTTTTAAACTGGTGTAAGTCAGTTTCCCCAAAATGATAGGCGGCAAAAATTATAAATAACAGGTTGCCGGCAAGTGGAAAAAACCAGAGAATGGCCGAAAATAAAATTAAACGGCCAAGATAATTTACAAAGAACCGCATGGGTGAAAATGACTTTTTTTGCGATGCTGAATTTTGAGTAGCTACTAATAAATCGGCTGCCCCATGCGGTATGCCCAGCACAACAATACCAGATAAAAAAATTATAACCTGCACTGAGCCTGCTAAAGGCTGCATGTAGTTCTGTACCATCAGCAGTATTGCACCGGCTATTAAAAGTACTATGCGTATCATAATGGTAATTGTTGATGGAGTACAAAAAATGCTGTTGTACAATGTAAAATGCAGCATTTGAAAATAGCTACAGCATAATATGAATTTATTATGCTGTAGCTAAATATGCTTACACCGTATCAGCAACTTTATCAGTTTGTGCCAGTGCATATATTACCAGGCCAAAACCAATTTTGTTTATTGCATCGCCAATATTGTACACAATATCCAATGATAAGCCTTGCAGTACCCTTATACCAAATAACCCGCCTTCGGTGCCGGCAATGTAACCAATAGGATAAATTGCCCAGCCTACTAATACAAACCAGGCTAATGTTTTGTTTGCTTTTGCAACAGCAGGCCCGGCACTTTTTGCCAGCCTGGCCACATCTCCAAACCAGATAAGATAAACAATGTAGAAATAAGCAAGCCCACTTACAAAACCCCATATCCAGCTTTGTTTTTCCATGGGGTAAATTGCTTCGCCAATGTAACCGGTAACCAGCATAAATACTGAGGCCGCAATTAGTTTCCACAGCAGGCTAATTTTAGCACCTGCTTTTTTTGTGATCAGGTAAAACTCAACACACATCAGTGGAACGGTTAAAATCCAGTCTACATAACGAAAGAATGTTGGAGACTCACCTGTTTGCAGGTTATAATCCCGCATGTAATAATAATGTACAGCAGCAATGAAAGTAATAAGGCCCGAAACTAAAACAGATGTTCGCCATTTTTTTGACGTGTTGGAAACTTCAAAAAAGAAAAAAACAGATGCCGCCATCATGGCCATACAACCTACAAAAAAGGTGAAGGCCACGTAATTGTTGTTTGCGATTGGGAGAATGCCCAGAAATGTTTGATGCATATTATATTGTTTTGGTTTAAAAAATAAATCCTTTGTCTTTTTTTAAATTTTCTATCAAAATTTTTTTGTTTAATTTCCACTTGGTATATGTAAAACAATTTCTAATGTTGAAAAGTTTAAAAATTTCAAAATATATTTGAAAATATAGCCCCCGTAAATAATTTTTTTATAATCTAAAGCATGTTTGTTCGGGTTTTGTTTACTCTTTAAAGATTTTAAGCTGCTATTTCTTTATCAGTGATTTTAAAAACACTTTCTAAAATATTTCAAACTAGGATATGGTTACACCATAAAGATTATCATTCTGTATAGGAGTATACATTCAGAGAAAAATAAAGGGGTATCTTATAAAAATCTTTACTGCAATCGTTTGCAAACGCCCCTATAGCAATACTATCCGGGCGTTTTGCTTTATTAACCTTACATTAGCATCTTAATAATTGCTAACTATTACCTGCTATGAAGAAATGCTTATTTATCACCCTGTTGTTTATTAATGCACAATCATTTTCGCAATCAACCGATGCGTGGAAAATAACGGCGAACAATATTGATCCCAATAATTATTACGGTGTAACAGTTGCCAACGGCATGATTGGCATTGTTTCTTCTCCCGAGCCTTTTAAAGTTAAAGATGTGGTGCTTGCCGGTGCTTACGATTTGTACGGACGTGGCCGTGTAAGCAATTTTTTAAAGAGCTTTAACCTGTTAAATGCTTACCTGGAAATTGATGGTAGA
>JAYTGY010000081.1:0-2338 GCA_043733065.1 Ferruginibacter sp. | reverse complement strand
TTCACTTCTATCGGGGCTACACTGAGCGGCGAATCTTTATTGAGCTTTTATTATGCAATAGATTGATGCGATAGATTGACTCGGAAAATATATTATCTTAGCAATTGTAATTTAAAATAAATTTAATTATGAAAACAGAAACCATGAATTATAGCAATATTGTTGAGACTATTTATGGACTTCCTCTTGAAGACAAGATAGAAATAATTAGTTTACTTGAGCATAACATTGCAGATACAAGAAGAACCGAAATAGCAAATAACTACAAAAAATCACAGCAAGAAGAAAAAACAGGTAAACTTAAATTTTCTTCAAAGATTAGTGAACTAAAAAAAATGCTTTAATGGAAGTTACATTCAGTAGTTCTTTCAAAAAGGCTTTCAAAAAAAGAATCAAAGCAAGTGAAATAGAAACAGAATTTTGGCTAAGGCTTGAAATTTTTATTAAAGACCCATTTGATTTAAAATTAAAAACGCATAAGTTATCAGGAAAGCTAAAAGACTTATGGAGTTTTTCTCTAGGCTATGACCTACGAGTTGTTTTTTATTTTACAAAAGATAAACCAAGAAAAGCAGTCTTTGTAGATATTGGCAATCATGATGAAGTTTATTAAAATTTTATAAGTGAAAAAATATTTAATCTTCATTGTTATAGCATTTTTATCTTCTTGTTCCACTACAAAGAAAAATAAAAATGTTCCTTGGTATCCATCTCTTGATTCTGCATATGCCGAATTAAAAATGAAAACAAATTTCGACAAACAAGGCCACCGTGGCTGCCGTGGCTTAATGCCCGAAAATACTATTCCTGCAATGGTAAATGCTTTAAACTTGGGCGTTACTACTTTAGAAATGGACATCAGCATTAGCAAAGACAAAAAAGTTTTCCTAAGCCATGAGCCATTTTTTAACCATGAAATTACCACCAAGCCCGATGGTAGTTTTATAGATGAAAAAGACGAGAAGAATTACAACATGTATTTGATGAATTATGTTGATATCATTAAGTACGATGTTGGCATGAAGCCACACCCACGCTTTGCGCAGCAACAAAAAATGAAAGTGGTAAAACCATTATTAGCAGATGTTTTTGCAGCCATAAAGCAAGAAATGATGACAAGGAAAAGACCTTATCCATTTTTTAATATTGAAACAAAAACACAACCTGCCACAGATAATATTTATCACCCTGCACCAGTGGAGTTTGTAGAGTTGCTCATGAAAGTTATTAAAGAAAATGCCATGGAAGATTTTGTTATTATCCAATCATTCGATTTTAGAACATTACAGTATTTGCATAAAAATCATCCTACCATAAAAACGGCTATGCTTATTGAAGATTTTGATAAGCGCAGTTTAGAAGAACAACTAAAAGACTTGGGCTTCTCTCCTGCTATTTACAGCCCTGCATTTGTTTTGGTAAACGAAAGTTTAGTTAAAAAATGTCATCAACAAAACATACAAGTTATTCCTTGGACGGTGAATGATAAAGCAAAAATGGCGGAATTAAAAACTTTGGGCGTTGATGGAATTATCAGCGATTATCCGAATTTGTTTAATGAGTAAAATTAAATCCCCAACCAGTTCTTCGCATTCTTAAATAATAATTTTTCTTTCAAACTGTTTTCAAATTTCATTTCTTCAATCATTTTACCGGGATGATGTTCACCCAAAGGAAAAGGATAATCGCTGCCTAAGCAAATGTTGTCTTCACCCATTACATCAATAATAAAATTCATGGCTTTGGTATCGTGCACTAAACTATCTATCCAAAATTTACCAATATAATCTCGTGGGTTTATGGCATTGTCTATAGCAACCAAGTCGGGGCGCACATTATAGCCATGTTCTATTCTGCCAATGGTTATAGGAAAGCTACCACCACCATGCGCAAACGCTACTCGTAATTTTGGAAAAGCTTCTAACACTCCTCCAAAAATCATAGAACAAATAGCTCGGCTTGTTTCTGCAGGCATACCAACCAACCAAGGCAACCAATATTTTTGCATCTGTGTTTCGCCCATCATTTCCCATGGGTGTACAAACAATGCGCAACCCAATTCTTCTGCACGTTTATAAAAAGGAAAGAACTTTGTATCGCCTAAATTTTCGCCATTTATATTACTACCAATTTGCAACCCTCGCATTTTTAATTCAGAAACACAACGCTCCATTTCTTGAATTGCAAAATCAATATCCTGCAAAGGCACAGTGCCGATTCCTAAAAAACGTTTATCATTTTTTGCAACAGTATCTGCTATATGGTCATTAAAAAAGCGAGATGTTTCTAATCCATCTTTTGCCTTTGCCCAATAATTAAACAACACAGGAATGGTAGA
>JAYTGY010000080.1:0-3521 GCA_043733065.1 Ferruginibacter sp. | reverse complement strand
CTTCAATTAATTTCAAAGTATTAGTATATTCAAAGAACAAACGTTTGCAGATATAAAATTTATCATACTTCTACAATAGTACGTGGTTGTGCTTTTTATTTGTCATATATTGTTTTCTCAAACCCTCAAATCATGAAAAAAATAATTTACGTCTTTACTATTTTATTAAGTGCACAAACCACATTTGCACAATTGCCACAATTAAACAAAAATAATATTCCTGCTATTATTAAAGCATTAACTGTTGAAGAAAAAACAAGGTTAATTATGGGCTTAGGTTTAAATGTACCAGGTGATTTATTAGGACCAAACTTGGCACCGCCAGATACCATAAAGCGTATTAATCCTGTACCAGGTTCTGCAGGTATGACTTATGCAGTACCAAGATTAGGAATACCTGCAATTATATTAGCAGATGGCCCAGCAGGTTTACGCATAGACCCTACAAGACCAAACGATACAAAAAAATATTATTGTACCGCATTCCCTATTGGCACTATGCTTGCAAGCACATGGAATGATGCACTTGTACAAAAAGTTGGTAAAGCAATGGGTAACGAAGTAAAAGAAAGAGGTGTGGACATTTATTTAGCCCCAGCAATAAATACACACAGAAATGTATTAGGAGGTAGAAATTTTGAATACTATTCAGAAGACCCTTTGATAAGTGGAAGAACGGCCGCTGCATATATTAATGGAGTACAATCAAATGGTGTGGGTACATCTATAAAACATTTTGCGGCAAACAATCATGAAGCAAACAGAATGAAAATAAATGTGCAAGTGAGCCAGCGTGCAATGAGAGAAATTTATTTAAAAGGTTTTGAATATGCAATAACAACAGCAAAACCATGGACAGTAATGTCGTCGTACAATAAAATAAATGGCACATACACCTCACAAAATAAAGATTTAATAACAACCGTTTTGCAAGACGAGTGGAAATTTAAAGGACTTGTAATGACCGATTGGTTTTCTGGCGATGATGGTGCCGCACAAATGAATGCGGGCAATCATATGATAATGCCAGGTACAAAAAATCAGTATGATCAAATTATGGCAGCATCAAAAGATGGTTCATTATCAGAAGAAAGACTAAATAAAAATGTAGAAAAAGTATTGGAATTAATTTTGCGCAGCAATACATTTAAAAAATACAAATATACTGATAAACCAACTTATAAAGAAAATGTAACTGCTGCTATAGAAGCTGCTACAGAAGGAATTGTTTTATTGAAAAACAATGATAACAGTTTGCCATTGAAAGATAAAAAAACAAAAATTGCATTATTTGGAAATGCTTCTTATAAAACAGTTACAGGCGGTAGTGGTAGCGGCGATGTAAACAAAGCATATTCTGTTTCCATTTATCAAGGTTTGCAAAATGCTTTTGAAATTAAGAAAGAATTTGAAAATATGTACACAAAATACATAACAAAAGCAGAAAGTGAATTGCAAGCACCAAAAATTTGGTTTTTGCCAAAACCTGCACCTGCAGAAAAAGAAATCACAAAAGAAGAAGCACAAGAATATGCAAGTAAAAACGATGTAGCTGTTTTAACTATTAGAAGAACAAGTGGCGAATTTATAGACAGAAAAGTAGTGGATGATTATTTGCTAAATGATCTTGAAAAAAGCAATATTAAAAACCTAAGCGAAGCATTTCATGCAAAGAAAAAGAAATTAATAATTTTACTAAATGTAGGTGGTGTAATAGAAATGAAAAGTTGGGAAGCAGATGCTGATGCAATTTTACTTACATGGCAAGGTGGGCAAGAAGCAGGCAAAGCAATAGCAAGCGTTGTAAATGGCGAAGTAAATCCTTCAGGAAAATTGGCAACAACATTTCCTGTAAAATATGAAGACTTAGCATCTGCAGAAGGTTTTCCTGGCACGCCAGATTCATTACCTACATCAGTAATATACAAAGACGGTATTTATGTTGGTTACAGATATTTTGAAAAATATAAAGTACCAGTGCAATACGAATTTTGATATGGCTTGAGTTACACAAAATTTGATTACTCTAATATAACAATTAGCAATACAAATTTTAAAGATAAAATTTTGGTGTCGGTTGATATAACAAATACAGGTACTGTAGCAGGAAAAGAAGTAGTAGAAATTTATTTGGGTGCTCCAACAACAATATTAGATAAACCTGTAAAAGAATTAAAAGCATTTGGCAAAACAGATTTATTAGCTCCAGGTAAAAAAGTTAAAATGAGTTTCACTATCAATAAAATAGATTTGGCTTCTTTTAACGAAGCACAATCTGCTTGGGTGGCTGATGCTGGTGCGTATAAGATTTATGTTGGCAC
This sequence comes from Ferruginibacter sp., assembly GCA_043733065.1. Classification (GTDB taxonomy): domain Bacteria; phylum Bacteroidota; class Bacteroidia; order Chitinophagales; family Chitinophagaceae; genus Ferruginibacter. The sequence goes on along the minus strand of JAYTGY010000080.1, from coordinate 1,200 downwards.
ATCATCAAAAAACATTAAATTGACAACGGGTTTTACATTAGCAAAAACGGAAGTTGTAAAAAAAGTAAATAATGTATTAGCACCAGTGGAAAAAATTGAAGAATTAAAATAAAAACTTTGAATATAAAATTGTCAGCCTGAGTAACTCAAAAAAAATTAAACTCTTTAAAAAGATAAAAGTTAGATTTTTTAAGATTGTCAGGCTGAGCTTGTCGAAGCCGATGCGATTAAATTAACCCGCCTTCGACAAGCTCAGGCTGACAATGTGATAGTTCGAAAGTTAGACTATATAATAATAATAATTATCATCCTTAGCTCAGGCTGACACTACAATAATTGAACGATCATGAAAAAAATAACCACCGCTCTCCTATTTTTATCTTTAACCATTTCAGCAATGGCACAAAAAACACCAGATAAAATTTACGGACAATTGTTTTTAGATATACAAAACGGAAATGTATTTCCCGATAGTAAAACATTTGTAGATTGTACGCCAAAAAGAAAGGTAAGCGATATTATGTACGATTATGGTTTGCAAAAAGGGGCAGGGTTAGATTTAAAAAAGTTTGTAGCAGATAATTTTAATGTACAAGCACAACCAAACGTGACCAATATACAAGAAGGCAAATCAATAGAAGAACATATAAAAGATTTGTGGAAAGTTTTAAAAAGAGCAGAAGACAAAAAAGTGGAAGGCTCAAGTTTATTGGCATTACCCAAACCTTACATTGTACCGGGTGGCAGGTTTACAGAAGTATATTATTGGGACAGCTATTTTACCATGCTTGGCCTAAAAGAAAGTGGCGAAACAAAAGTGATAGAAGACATGGTTGATAATTTTGCTTTTCTAATAAATACCTATGGACATATTCCAAATGGCAATCGCAGTTATTATTTGAGCAGAAGCCAGCCGCCATTTTTTGGTATGATGGTAACATTACTAGCAAGTATAAAGGGCAATGGTATTTATAAAAAATATTTACCTGCTTTACAAAAAGAATATAATTTTTGGATGGATGGTGTAGGCAATCTAAAAAATGGAAATGCTTATAAAAGAGTAATAAAATTAGATGATGGCACAGTGCTAAATAGATATTGTGATGATGATGATATACCAAGGCAAGAAGGTCATAGAGAAGATGTAAAAACAGCCGAAGAAGCTGTTTCACAAAAAATGATGACAATGCGTTTTGCTAG
>JAYTGY010000079.1:0-7469 GCA_043733065.1 Ferruginibacter sp. | reverse complement strand
CGTAAGTTGTGTCATATTGCCTGTACTAATGTCCACGGTGTATAATTCCGCAGCACGAGTCATGTCTGTACGGCTTACTACGAGTGTGTTTCCGCTTTGTCCCACAATACCATTTACATCAAAATCGCCATTTGTAATTTGCTTGGGCAATCTCATTTCTGATTGTTTCGGTCTCGCATAAGTAGAAAATAATTGTAAAGTTCCATTAATTGGAGCAATGAAAAACAAATCATTTCCATCATAACTCCATTTATAGCTTTCTACATGAATCTTATCCATTGCTGCTGTTATATTTTCAACTTTACCATTTGTCATCACCACCAAATCTTGCTTATCCGCTTCGTATCCATCACGCTTCATTTGCAACCAAGCCATTTGCCCCACAGCATTAAACGAAGGTTGCAAATCGTACCCTTTATTATCTGCCGTAAGATTAGTAGTAAAGCCACTTGCCACATCGTACGAAAACAAATCTGTATTAGTACTTACCGCATACGCCGTACCAAATTTTTTCTTTGTAGCATACACTATTTTTTTACCATCATGGCTCCACACAAAATCTTCATCGCCACCATCGGGCTTTAGCGGACAGTCGTAAGGCTCACTCGCCATAATATCTTTAGCCGCACCGCCACCCACAGGCTTAACCATCACATGCCCGTATTTTCCATCTTCATATTCGTCCCAATGCCTATAATTCAGTTGGTCAAAAATCATCACATTGCTCTTCGTAAGCTCGGGGTAAAAATCACTCCCAGCAATATTTTTCACCTTCACATCCTCACTACTTATTTTATATTTTCCATCAGGCGACAGCTTACTATCTACCAACAAACTATCTGCGCTCTGCACCGCCACTGCATTACCACCGCCCACAGGTATCACAAAGGTTTTGCGACTACTCTTATTATCCGCCACACTCGGCGTACTCACGCTATACACTACATACTTGCCATCCTTACTTATACCCGTGCCACTCACCCTGCCAAATTTCCAAAGTTGCTCGGGGGTTAGTACGTTTTGTGCTTGTGTGGTGGTTGCGATAATTAATAAAAATAGTGTGGTTATTTTATGCATGGTTTTGTTTTTTGTAGAGTGAAAGTAGGAATAAAAATTAAGATAAGAAATACAATTTGGTGCTGTGGGCGGAAGAGCTTTGTTGGGCATTTGTCCGGGCTATCCGTTCCAATTTTTTTGCCTCAAAGGCAGGCAAAAAGGATTTCCACTTCTATCCCGCAGCTTTTCATCGGTAAATCTTTTTTCAGCTTTTATTGTGCATTAGATTTAAGCGGATGATGACATTCATAAATAAGTTTGGCATTTATACCATTGTTGGCTTAGCAAAACTTCAACTACATTCCGTCAAATTATAATACAGCCGCACTTGTTGGTATGCAGCGCAGGTAAGCAGCCCAGCGTACCAACAAGTGTAGTATAGCACAAATAATCTTATTATTTTTTATACAATACACTTGCTGCCCTTGTTGGTATGCAGCGCAGGTGCGTAGCCCAGCGTACCAACAAGTGTAGTACAGCTCAAATAATCGTATTAATTTTTATACGCTACACTTAGTTGTTGGTAGGCTAGAGCCACAAAGCTACGCTTCATACCAACAATGGCGGCGCTCCAATACTCTAAAGGCAAAGTGCTACCACTTCAAAATAAATACAAAGTTTAAATAGAACAAATTGTGCAGCTAGTTTGTGTTGTATGATTTGTATAACACTTCATAATTTGCCTCGATTTTATCAATTTCCACGGGCTTTATGTATTGCCTCGGGCTTCAGCCCGAGGAAAAAATTGTATATCACATTTGGGCTTTAGCCCATTTTCGTTTTCGGCTTTAGCCACTTTTTTGTTCAAGCTATACACATTGCATTTTTATGTAGAATAATATTATGCTCCACTGTTTTTTTATTGTTGTATTCAATAATGGCTAAAGCCGAAATACATTTTGGGCTAAAGCCCATTTTACATTTTTCATATCTCTCCGTCCTAAAGGACGGAGCAATTCAAAATGCAAAAATAGTAATTACTAAATCGGTGCAGCGCACAGCAACCTTCGTTTATAGTTTTATAATAATAAAAAAAATATTTCGGTGCGCTGCACCTACATGTATGCGTATGTATGAGTGTTACAAATATGACGGTGCGCTGCACCAGTATGTAAGGCTGTGTGCTATAGAGATGACATCTTTTGAAAAGATGTCATCTCTTACAGTTAATTAATTCAGAAAATAATAGTAAAGCCAAACGGTGCAGCGCACAGCAACCTTTGTAGCTGCCATGCAGCAAAGAGTTCCACAGGTGCAGCGCACCGCAACCTTCGCTTGTAGTTTTATAATAATTGCAAAAAAATATTTAAGTGCGCTGCACCTATGTGTATGCGTATATTTGTGTGTTACAAATATGGTGGTGCGCTGTACCTGTGTGTACGTATGAATTATAATTTATGCTTTAATATTAACTATTACCCATAACCCTGAAAGGGTTAAATTTTCATAACCACGGGTGCAACCCGTGGTTACAAATAAAAAATGCATAAAACCCCAACGGGGTTAAACAATCTACCTAAAATAAACTGCTAAAAACTATTAAACCCCGTTGGGGTTATTGTGGAATACACTTACTCATAACCATGGGTTTCACCCATGGCTATGAGCATTCAACCACTTCGTGGTTGTGCCAAATTGTAAGTAGAATTGGGTATTGCTGTTTTTATTTTATTTGGTAAAGTATTATTGGGAGCATTACACTGCAACCTTCATTTGTAATTTTACAATAATCGAAAAAAAATATTTCGGTGCGCTGCTCCTACGTGTATGCGTATGTATGTGTGTTACAAATGTGGCGGTGCGCTGCACCTGCGTATGCAATGAGCGTGCAATTGAATCTGCAAAAAGAAATGGGTAAACGTATTTTATTAAGGTTTTTTAGAAGTAGTAATCTTTTGAGCAGCTTTATCTTTTTTTATTATTTCTGCCATTTGCAAAGCCTCAGCTTTTGTCATGCCATTGCCTGTCATACTATATCCTTCAGGAGTATTGGTTTCGTTGTATTGTATGGCTTTTTTCACTTGTTCTTTGTAAAATAAATCTTTTAAGTCAGCATTCTTAGTAATTTTAGTAGGAGCATCCAAACTTTCTATCAAATCAATAATGTTTTTCTTTGGTTTAGTAAGCATCATAAAATAATTTTCTACCAATTCAGATAAACTAGTTTCATTTTTTACGGCATACAACATTACTTTTTTAAGCAATGCTTCATCTATGGTAAGATTTAATCTTGTTTTCATTTATCTAATTTACACATATTTTTAAATTTTACATAGAGTTTAATTATTTTTATAGCAGTAACTTGAATTCTTTGTTTGTACTCCACTTCAACAACCCATCATGAAAAAAATACTCATCCCAATTCTCTTATTTTTCTCCATAACCTCCTTCTCCCAAAAAATAGAAAACATCATCATCATTACAACAGATGGGTTTAGGTGGCAAGAAATATTTACAGGCATGGACAGCAGTATAGCAAATAAAACAAAGTACAATCAAGAAGATAGTGCAACTATTTTTAAAAAATATTGGGCAGAAACAGAAACGGAAAGAAGAAAAAAACTCATGCCTTTTTTATGGAGTACCATAGAAAAACAAGGTCAAATTTATGGCAATAGAAAATATGGTAATAAAGTAGATGTTGCCAATCGTTATTGGTTTTCGTACCCAGGGTATAACGAAATATTTACAGGCTACCCTGATACATTGGTAAACAGCAATGATTACAAACCCAACCCCAATACAAATATGTTGGATTTTGTAAACAAACAACCTGCCTATAAAAATAAAGTAGCAGCCTTTGGCGCATGGGATGCATTTCATAGAATTTTTAACTCAGAAAAAACAGGCTTACCAGTTGTAAATGCATTTGATACAATAGCCGATAAAAAAGCAACAGCAAATGAAATATTGTTAAACAATATGCTGCAAGATTCGTACAAACCTTTTGGCGAAGCAGAATGTTTAGATGTTTTTACGCATTATGCAGCCAAAGAATATCTGAAACAAAAAAAGCCAAAGCTATTATACATTGCATACGGAGAAACCGATGAATGGGCGCACGAAGGTCGTTACAGAGATTATTTAAATGCCGCCAACCAAGTAGATAAATGGATAAACGAATTGTGGAATTATTTACAAAGTAATTCAACCTATAAAAATAAAACAGCCCTATTTATAACTACAGACCATGGGAGAGGAGATATTGTTAAAACAGAATGGACGAGCCACAATAATAAAATTGTAGGTGCTAATGAAATTTGGTTTGCAGTTATTGGACCCAATATTTTACCAAAAGGCGAAGTGAAAACAACCCAACAATTATATCAAAAACAATTTGCACAAACACTCACACAATTACTCAATATAAATTTTACATGTGAGCATCCGGTGGCAGAAAAAATAATTTTAAATGAGAAATAAAATGTTTTTACATCCTAATTTTTTGTCTCGGCGTTGTCCGCTTTAATCTGATGCATAATAAAAGCTGAATCCCTACACAAGCATAGGGACAAGAAAAGATTTGCTGCTGAGCCTAGCCCGCATGGAAGCGGCACCGAGTGCCGTGTTAGCAAACAAGGCGAGGAACGAGCCGTAGTTTTGCGTTACACGGTACGAAGGTATAGCGTACAGGCGGAAACTAATGTTCATGAAAGTTTCTGCAGATCATGCTCCTAAAAAATAGAAACTAAAATCGTTAATGTCCTACATCGTCTAAACTAAATTTCTTTTCAGCTTTTTTTCCTTTTACAAAAAGCACAATGGGTATGCAGCATAAAAACATTATGCCTAAATAAAGAAATACATCCATGAAAGATAATACGGCTGCTTGTTTGCTTACAGTAAACTCTAATATTTTGTAGGTTTTTTGTAAGGCTATATTTGGGGCATCGCCCTTGCTTATAAAACCATGTTGTAGTGCATTTATTTTTTCTTGTACATTAAAATTGGTGGTTATGAGTTTACTGTTTAGGTTATTGCCATGTATTACATTTTGTCTGGAAATAAATGTTGTAATAGCTGCCACACCAAAGGAGCCGCCGAGTTGCCGCATCATACCTGTAAATGCTGCGCCTTGGCCAATCTCTTGTCCTTTTAATGATGAGAGCGATAGTGCAGTAATGGGAATAAACAACAAACCTAATCCAACACCTCTTGCTATAAGCATCCAAAAAAAATCGTCTTTGCTTGTATCGGGTGTTAATATTTTGTAACCCCAAAAACAAAAAAAGAAAAATACAATTAAACCGATTGCAACCATAAATTGTGGTTTTGCGCCCTTTGATAATGACATGCCAATTAGCGGCATCATAAACGCAGTTGTTACGGCAGCGGGTATCATAAGCTCGCCGGCTTGTTGTGCTGTCCACCCAAGTACGCTTTGTGTGTATAAGGGAATAACAAATGTAGATCCATACAAGCCAAAGCCCAACATGAACGACATAATGGTACCAATGCGTAGGTTACCATTTTTTAAAACCCTTAGTTCCACAACAGGGTTTTTATAAGTAAGCTGCCGCCATATAAAAAAGAACAAACCAAATATGGCCGATACTGTGAGATACATGATTGTGTTGCTTTCAAACCAATCTTCTTCATGGCCTTTTTCTAACACATACTGCAAAGAGCCAACTGTAATGACGAGTAAAATAATGCCCAACCAATCTACTTCACTTGCTTTTTTCTTTTCGCCATATTTTGGACTGCGAATAAATTTTACTGTAAGCACGGCAGCAATAATGCCTAAGGGAATATTAATATAAAAAATGTATGGCCAACTATAATGATCTGTAATGTAACCTCCAAGTGGTGGGCCAAGTGTGGGACCAATAATTACACCAAGCCCATAAATGGCTTGTGCCATACCTCGTTTTGCTACAGGGTAAGATTCTGTGATGATTGTTTGCGATGTTACCAGCAATGCACCACCACCAAGGCCTTGTAAAAAACGAAATAAAACGAGTTCCCAAATGCCAGTGGCATTGCCACAAAGAAATGAGCAAATTGTAAAAATAATTATAGATGCTGCAAAATAATTTCTGCGGCCAAACTGCATAGATAGCCAACTCGTCATAGGAACGATAATAACATTGCCAATGGCATAAGCCGTAATAACCCATCCTACTTCGTTAAGCGTAGCGCCAAGATTACCCTGCATATGAGTTAACGATACATTTACAATGGTACTATCTACAATTTCTAACAATGCACAAATTATAGCCGTAATGGTTATTATTGCTCGCCTTGCGCCGTATTCTACGAGAGAGTTTCCGCCCCCTAAATTCCCCGAAGGGTGACTTTGAGCACCGTTATTATTTTTAGTTTCGTTCATTTTTCGAATTTTTAAACCCAAACACTTTTAGTCTTCTCTAAAAGTAGAGGAGCCGCACTTTGATGAAATAAAAATGCTTTAAATTTTCAGAGACTAAAGTCCCTCTTCGGGGATTTTAGGGGGCAACATGTACATCCACATTCACATTCATACCTGGTCTCAATTTTTTTATGAGCGTATCTGCTTTGTTTGTGAAATCAATTTTTACCGGAAGGCGTTGTACCACTTTTACAAAATTTCCGCTGGCATTATCTGCGGGCAGCAATGCAAATTTAGATCCAGTAGCAGGGGAGAAGGAACTTAACACGGCTTCAAATTCATGATTGGGTAAGGCATCTACAGTAACGGTAACTTTTTGCCCTTCTAACATTTTGTTGTATTGTGTTTCTTTAAAATTGGCTACAACCCATTTATCGTTGCTGAGTACAATGCTAAAGAGTGATGCGCCTGCTTGTAAAAATTGTCCTTTTTGCACAGGAATTTTTGAAACCAATCCGCTTTCGGCTGCACAAATAACGGTATATGATAAATTCAACTTTGCATTTTCTACTTCTACTTTTCGTTGGTTTATTAATGCATTGGCTACGCCCGTTTGTGTAGATACGGCGGCACTTTGCGATGATACCACACCCGTTTGCACAGCAGCTTGGTTGCGTTGTTCTATGAGTACTTGCAATTGTTTTTCGGAAGTTTGCTTGGCTGCTAAAGCAATATCGTATTGCTGTTGTGTAATGGAATGATCTTTTATTAAATTTTCGTAGCGTGCAAAATCTTGTGCGGCACGGTTTACATTTACCCTTGCTACTTCTATTTGTGCATTGGCAGTATTTACTGCGGCTTGCGGTATATTTTTATTTTGTATAGATGCATTGGTATTGGCTTGTGCACCTACAAGATTGCTTTGTGCTGTACCAAGTGCGGCTTCTGCTTGATGCAATACCATCGTTAAATCTTTAGGATCTATTAAGAGTAATGTATCGCCTTTTTGTACAAACTGATTATCGGTAACTTTTACATCGGCTACATAGCCAGATATTTTTGAAATTACTGGGCTAATGTTTGCTTCTACTTGTGCATCGTC
>JAYTGY010000078.1:0-1570 GCA_043733065.1 Ferruginibacter sp. | reverse complement strand
GGTAGTGATGCCGTGGCGGATTGGCCTGTGCTTAATGCGCTTGTAAATACGGCTGGCGGTGCAAGTTGGGTAAGCCTGCACCATGGTGGTGGCGTGGGCATGGGTTATAGCATACATGCGGGCATGGTAATAGTGGCAGATGGTACTGATGAAGCAGCTGCAAGACTTAGCCGTGTATTGCGCAACGACCCAGGCATGGGTGTAATACGTCATGCAGATGCGGGCTATGATGTAGCAAAAGATTATGCAAGGAAATATAATTTGGATATTAAGGAACGTTTGAAATAAAAATATAACATTTAATATTTTGGATAGAATATTGTCAATCTATTTTTCGGTAAATGTTGAATAATGATTTATTGCTGACGAGCGGCGGGATGGGCAGTAGTAGCTGCCGCAAATAATACAGCTTAAAGTATAAAAGAACATTGCTGCGGCACTACTACAGACAGCCCGAACCATCGTTGATAGTGATTTGAAGCCAACCGCCATAGAAAAATAAAACATGAGGAAAGAATTTATTTTCCAATTATTTTCTATTCTCAAAATAATACAATAGCTTCGCTGCTTAATGCAACTATCGTCAAAACATTTAATAGGCATTAAAGAACTTTCTACGGAAGATATATCCCTCATTTTACAAACTGCCACACAATTTAAAGACGTTTTACAACGACCAGTAAAAAAAGTTCCCTCGCTTAGAGATGTTACCATTGTAAATTTATTTTACGAAAATAGCACTCGTACTCGCATATCGTTTGAGCTTGCCGAAAAAAGATTGGGAGCAGATACGATTAATTTTAGTGCATCATCTTCTTCTGTTTCAAAAGGTGAAACATTGCTTGATACTGTAAATAATATTTTGAGCATGAAGGTGGATATGGTGGTGATGCGCCATGCGGCTAGTGGTGCTGCACATTTTTTGGCAAAACAATTACCCAATACGGCTATCATAAATGCTGGTGATGGCACCAACGAACATCCTACACAAGCTTTGCTAGATGCATTTTCGATACAAGAAAAATTGGGCACAATAGCTGGTAAAAAAATTGTGCTAGTAGGAGATATTATGCACAGCCGTGTAGCACTGAGCAATATTTATTTGCTTACAAAAATGGGCGCAGAAGTAATGGTGGCAGGCCCTCCAACGCTTATACCAAAATATATTGAAGAAGCGCTTGGGGTAAAAGTAGAATACAATTTAAAAAATGCATTGCAATGGTGTGATGTAGCAAATGTGCTTCGCATACAACTGGAGCGGCAAAAAAAAGTGTTGTTTTCAACATTGCGAGAATACAATTTGGCTTATGGTGTTAGCAAAAAATTATTAGAAAGCTTAAATAAAGAAATCGTAATTATGCACCCTGGTCCAATAAACAGAGGTGTGGAAATAGATAGTGATGTGGTGGATGGGAATAGTTCGATTATTTTGCAACAAGTAGAAAATGGTGTGGCGGTGAGGATGGCGGCTTTGTATTTGCTGGCTGAACGGAATTGAATTAATAATTTATAATGAATAATTATTAATGTTTTTAGTGCATACCTTTATTAAAACTATAAAGCAATAAAC
>JAYTGY010000077.1:0-2574 GCA_043733065.1 Ferruginibacter sp. | reverse complement strand
ATTAGCACATTATCGAATTATCTAATTAAACTGCCACATTAAAATCCCTCAACGCATCGTTCAAACTTGTCTTTAAATCGGTTCTAGGCTTGCGTTTTCCAATAATTAATGCGCAAGGCACATTGTATTCGCCAGCAGGAAATTTCTTTATATAACTACCTGGTATCACCACACTTCTTTCGGGCACAAGACCTTTAGTTTCTATGGGCGTATTGCCAGTAACATCTATAATTTTTGTGCTTTGCGTAAGTACCACATTTGCTCCAAGCACGGCTTCTTTTTGCACACGTACACCTTCTACCACAATGCAACGGCTACCAATAAAACAACCATCTTCTATAATAACTGGGCTTGCTTGCAAAGGCTCAAGCACACCGCCAATACCCACGCCACCACTGAGGTGTACGTTCTTGCCAATTTGTGCGCAACTACCTACCGTTGCCCATGTATCCACCATTGTACCTTCATCTACATACGCACCAATGTTTACATACGAAGGCATGAGCACCACATTTTTTGCTAAGTACGCACCATATCTTGCTACTGCATGTGGCACAGCACGCACGCCCAAACTTTTATAATCGCTTTTCAATTTCATTTTATCGTAAAACTCAAATGGTGGCAGCACATATGTTTCCATTTGTTGAATACCAAAATACATTAGTATTGCTTGCTTTACCCATTCGTTTACTTTCCATGCATCGCCCTGTGGCTCTGCGGTTCGGAGTATTCCTTTGTCCACCTGCTCTATTACATTTCGTATAGCATCTTTGTATTTTTCATCTTTTAAAAGCTCTCTATTGCCGAAAGCTGCTTCTATCATTTCTTGCATGGCGTATTTTTTTGCGAATGTACAAAATAAAAAATTTCATTTTTTATTTTGTGGTTTTGTTTACCAGCAAAGAAGCAGCTATGTGCAGCGACATTGGCGACGCTCCGTTCATCTTCAAATCTTTATTGAACTTTTATTATGCAATAGATTGTGCACTAGATTTATCATCTATAAAAACGATTGATGATCTTTCATTCAAATATTTTTCTGTTTGAATTATAAGAACGCCAAATGTGTCTGACACCTAATAAAAAATCTACTAAATTAAAAAAATGCTTGCAGGTGTCTGACACATGTACAGGAGACTTTAATTGATTTTGAATAAATTGTAGTAGCATTTGAATGTGTCAGACACCTTACAAGCATCCTGCAAATGCAAAGTCTGATTAATAGGTGTCAGACACAGGAAGCAATTCAATATGCGAAGGAATGATTAACTGCTAAATAAAACCCAACATTTAAAACGATTACTTATTTTGCATTCAAATAAAAAACAATGAATATTGGCTTTGATGCAAAACGGGTTTATCAAAATACCACAGGGCTTGGGCATTATAGCAGAACCCTAGTAACATCGCTTGCAAAATATTCTCCTGAAAACGAGTATTACTTATTTGCACCAAAAATTACAAATACTTTTAATGCAGATAATTTTAAAAATATTCATACCGTAATTCCTTCTCAATTTCCATCCACGGCTTTAAAAGCTGCATGGCGCAGCAATTGGGTAAAAAAAGATTTACTGAAACATAAGATTGATGTGTATCATGGATTGAGCCATGAAATACCTTTTGGCATTAACAAAATAAATATAAAATCTGTTGTTACGATCCATGATTTAATTTTTGAACGCTACCCAAAACAATTTAATAAAATAGATGTACATATTTACAGACGAAAATTTACATATGCGTGCGCCAATGCGGATAAAATAATTGCTATAAGCGAGCAAACAAAAAAAGATATTATTGATTTTTATAAAATAGATGAAAGCAAAATAGAAGTTTGCTACCAAAGTTGTAATGATATTTTTAGGCAAGAGATTAACAATGAAGAAAAAAATAGAATAAAACAAATATATGGTTTACCAGATAAATTTTTCTTAACCGTAGGTTCAATTATAGAAAGAAAAAATTTATTAACGATTGTAAAAGCTTTGCATCAATTAAAGAACGAAATAAATATTCCATTGGTTATAATTGGTAATGGTGGTGCCTACAAAGAAATGGTGAAAGATTATATTGCAAAAAATAATTTGCAAAACGATGTTATTTTTCTTTCGGAAAAAGAAGGGATAAAAGATTTGGCATCGTTTAAAAATTCTACAGATTTTCCTGGCATTTATCAGCAAGCAGTAGCCATGATTTATCCTTCTACATTTGAAGGTTTTGGTATTCCAGTGTTGGAAGCATTGTGCAGTAAGCTTCCTGTTATAACTTCTAATGTTTCGTGCTTGCCAGAAGCGGGTGGCGATGCGGCTTTGTTGATAGACCCATTTTCGGTAAATGAAATGGCTGCGGCCATGCAAAAAGTTTTTAATGATGTTAACTTTGCAGCAGAAATGAAAGTAAAAGGAATAGTACATGCAGAAAAATTTTCGCAAGAAAAAACAGCAACTGCCGTAATGAATGTATATAAAAATTTATGAGCGATTATACAAACGATATTGAAAAATGTTTGGCCACGCTAAAAAGTGGCGGAACAATTTTGTACCCAACAGATACCATTTGGGGAATAGGATG
>JAYTGY010000076.1:0-17589 GCA_043733065.1 Ferruginibacter sp. | reverse complement strand
ATTTGTCACGGCGGGGTTTTCACCAGCATAAAATTTATAATTTAAAAGAACTTATCGTGAAACCCCGACGCAGAAAAGAACCATAAAGTATTAGAGAATAAAACCCGAAGGTTACGCCTAGGTCGGGGTTTCGCAGCAAACTTTTGTTATAATTTTTGTCACGGCGGGGTTTTCACCAGCATAAAATTTATAGTTTAAAAGAACTTACCGTGAAACCCCGACGCAGAAAAGAACCATAAAGTATTAGAGAATAAAACCCGAAGGTTACGCATAGGTCGGGGTTTCGCAGCAAACTTTTGTTATAATTTATAGTGCCTATTTGCGAAAACCCCGCCTAGACAAAAGTATTTTAATGTCAGAAAAAAAATATAAATCCCGCTACACAAACAACATCCCATCTCCCATATCTGCCCTCGGTTTTCTCCCCAAATGTTTATATGCTTTTTCAGTTGCTTCTCTGCCACGTGCGGTGCGCATAATAAAACCTTCTTTTATTAAAAATGGTTCATACACTTCTTCCAATGTGCCCGGTTCTTCGCCAACGGCAGTGGCAATGGTTGTAATACCAACTGGGCCGCCTTTAAATTTATCTATGATGGTGCTTAAAATTCTATTGTCCATTTCATCTAATCCATAAGCATCCACATTAAGCGCATTAAGTGCATGCTCGGTAATATTCATATCTATTGTGCCATTTCCTAAAACTTGTGCAAAATCTCGTACACGACGCAGTAGCCCATTTGCAATACGTGGAGTACCACGACTGCGGCCAGCAATTTCTTGTGCAGCATCGCTAGTTAGTTTTGTATTTAAAATACCAGAGCTGCGCAATAAAATATTTTTTAGTGTAGCCGTATCATAATATTCCAACCTGCTTTTTATACCAAAGCGAGAGAGTAAAGGTGCAGTCAATAATCCACTTCTTGTAGTAGCGCCAATTAATGTAAATGGATTTATATCTATTTGAATACTTCTTGCAGCAGGGCCGCTATCTATCATAATATCTATGCGATAATCTTCCATGGCTGCATACAAATATTCTTCTACCACATTGCTTAGTCTGTGTATTTCATCTATAAACAATACATCGTTTGGCTCAAGGTTGGTAAGCAAGCCAGCAAGGTCGCCAGGCTTTTCAATAACAGGGCCACTTGTTTCTTTTATGTTTACATTAAGTTCGTTGGCTACAATTCTGCTTAGCGTTGTTTTGCCTAAACCCGGCGGGCCATGAAATAAAATATGATCCAGGGCTTCGCCTCTTTGCTTAGCAGCTTTTATAAAAATGCGCAAGTTTTCTATAGTTTGTGGTTGACCAGCAAATTGTGCAATTTCACTTGGGCGTATGTTATTTTCAAATTCTTTTTCCGCAGCAGTTTGTTTGTTTGCATCTGTATTTAAATTGGGGTTTGCCATGTTGTAAAAATAAACAATTTAATTGCCACGAATGTTTTTTTGAAAAATAATTAGCCATGAATGCACGAATAAAATACAAAATAAATTATTCGTGCATTCATAGCTAATCAAAATAAAAATCCCCCGAAGTAAAACCTCGAGGGACATTATTAAAAACTAAAAAAAATTATTTAGAAGCAACCTTTGCAGTTGTTTTTCTATCAGCAGCCATACCAGCTTTATCGCCAGCTGCAGCAGTTGCAAATTCAGAACCATATCCTTTGGCTTCTTTTATTTGACCAGCACCTGCACCATTGGCTAAAATATCTTTCATAACTTGAGCTGCACGTCTTTGAGATAAATCGATATTCGCAGCAGCATTTCCAGATACGTCTGTATTACCACCAACTTTTATTATCACATTTGGATATGCTTTTAAAATAGCACCTACATTTTTAATTTGTGCCATTGCTTTTGGCGTAGCATATTCTGTTTTACCAGATACAAATTGTACATCGTGTAAGTTAAACCAGTTAGCTCCTTTATTTACTGTATCTACTGTACCAGTTTTAATAAAGTTTACCAAAGTGTTTTCAAAACCATTAGCATTTACACCAGTCAATTTCACACCACCAGGTAAATCTAAATCGCCTACTGCGCCTAAGTCGTAGCTAACAAGACCATCAGCACCTACAGTTGCTTTAGGCGCTTCTACAGCAGCAACATGATGCGTTGTATCAATGCTGCCTGTGTTAGTATGCGAAGTATCTGTAACAGCAGTTGGAGTAGCTTCAGTCTCCGATTTTTTATCGCCACCTTTGCTAAAGAAATAATATGCACCAGCTGCAAGGCCAGCAACCAACAATAGTGGCAATAACCATTTCATACCACCGCCTGCACTGTCTGCTACAGCAGCAGCCGATGAATGCGAAGCAGCAGAAGCAGCGCTACTTACAGCAGAAGCTGCACTACTAGTACCGCCTGTTAAAGATGATAAACTAAAACCTGCTGGTAACATGCTCATAGCAGATTGTTTTTGCTCTCCAAGCATAGATGCTAAACCAGACACAGGAATATTATTTTCTGCGGTATGTCTTCCAAGTAAACCAAGTAATGTAGGCACAGCCATACTCATTATAGTACCAACACTAGAACCTTTTACACCAGCAAAGCTAGAAATAAGTGTAGTAAGCATATTGCTATTACCACCATTACCAAATATAGAACTAATCATGCCGCTACTCTTGCTCAATAAATCGCTATTACTATCGTGGTGTAAAAAATTTCCAATAGAATCGAGGATGCCAGATTCGTGTTGTGCCGATGCCATTTTTGCAACAGTGGCAGCTCCATCAGTACCAGCAGATGCTTTATCTGCAAGACCTCCAATAAGAGAAGGTAATAAAGCACTTATTGTTTTAGAAATTCCACCCTCGCTTTCTCCGAGAGATGCACTTGCTTTGTTTACGAGTTCGGTATTGAAATAGCTCTTAGCCATATCCAATAGGTTAAATGTTGACATGAGGTTAATTTTTAATGATAAAATGTTTGATTATAAGTGCAATATTAGGCAAAATGAGGCTATTTTGTTAGGTTTATATGTTTTTATTTAGCCTTTCAACCTCAAAAATTTACCGACAATAACATTAAATAGGTCAGAGTAACTAATCAAATAATATATTCGCATATAAATGAATAGACAAACAAAATATTG
This sequence comes from Ferruginibacter sp., assembly GCA_043733065.1. Lineage (GTDB taxonomy): Bacteria > Bacteroidota > Bacteroidia > Chitinophagales > Chitinophagaceae > Ferruginibacter. The sequence continues at coordinate 14,483 of JAYTGY010000076.1, read as the reverse complement.
GATATGCCAACTTTCGGGGTGGGGATCATTATTTCTTTTAACCTTATTTGTGACCTATAATTATGGGCCTGAAAATTATCTCACACCCAATATTAAAAGAAACCTTTTCTTTTATTCTCTTTTTTCCGCTTTTATTTGTCTTATTTTTTCTACACATTTATTGAGGCTTATTTTAAAAAAATTAAACTGGCTAAGCTTTACGTCTTCAAAAATATTGTTGATGTTTATTGTAGGTGCGGCTATTACATCTTTAATATCTTTTTATGGAGCAGAGCTTATAAAAAAAATACCTGGCAATACATTTGAAAAATACGAAACAAATGAGCGTAAAGAAAAAGCTATTTCTATGGAGAATGACATGAGTTTAGCTGCCACCGATTATTATTTGTATGAAAAAAATGATGTACTAGATTCTATAAAATATAAAGCGTTTGTAAAAATAAAAAAAGCAACTAGCTGGTATAAGGATAAAAATAATAAATGGCAATTTGAAGAACAACGTAAAGGAAAAATATTTGGTGGCTTAGTTAATAATTTCATCCTTATTTCTATGTGGTTGCTTATTTATGTAGTCATTCATTATGTAGATAAAAATAGAAAAAATCAATTAGATAAACTGCGACTAGAAGCTGTTGTAAAATCGTTGGAATTAAAAACAATAAAGTCTCATATAAATCCACATTTTATTTTTAATGCATTAAATAGTATTAGAGCATTGGTAGATGAAAATCCTATACGTGCAAGAACAGCCATTACAGAGTTGAGTAATATTTTGCGTAGCAGTTTGCAGGCAGAAAAATTAGAAACTGTACCACTACAGCAAGAGCTAGATATAGTGCAAGATTATTTGGCACTAGAGCAAATGCGTTTTGAAGAAAGATTGAAAATAGAAATGCATATTGACCCAGATACATTAACACAACCCATACCACCAATGATGTTGCAAAATTTGGTAGAGAATGCTATAAAGCATGGGATAAGTAAAGATGTGCATGGTGGTATAATTATTATTCATTCTTATTTTAAAGATGACCATCACGAATTGATTGTACAAAATACTGGCAACTTACAATCGTTTAAAGAAGGTAATTCGTCGGGCTTTGGACTAAGAAGCACACAAGACAGATTAAATTTATTGTACCAGAAAAAAGCGCATTTTGAAATAGAAGAAAAAAATGGCAATATGGTACAATCTAAAATAACAATGCCAGTGGCAGAAATTATATAACCATTACAAAATATAAAAATGTACAAAGCACTTATAATAGATGATGAAAGATTGGCAAGAAATGAATTGAAAAAATTGTTGGCAGATTTTTCGGAAATAGAAATAATTGGCGAAGCTGCAAATGCCGATGAAGGCATTGAAAAAATTGACAGCCTATTGCCCGATCTTATTTTTTTAGATATACAAATGCCTGGCAAAACTGGGTTTGATATGTTGCAAGAATTGGATAAAGCACCGCATGTAATTTTTACAACTGCTTATGATGAATTTGCGCTAAAAGCTTTTGAAGTAAATGCGTTGGATTATTTAATGAAACCTGTAGAGCCAAAGCGTTTGAAAGACGCCTTGCAAAAATTACAACAAGCAGAAGAAAAAGAAGCTGCAGCATCGCTTGCAAGTTCGTTTAGAGGAATGCTAAGCGAAAACGACCAAGTATTTGTGAAGGATGGTGAGCGTTGCTGGTTTGTAAAACTAGGTGAAGTACGTTTGTTTGAAAGCGTTGGTAATTATGCAAAAGTTTTCTTTGGAACAAACAAACCGCTAATATTAAAATCACTAAATGCATTGGAAGAAAGATTGGACGAAAAAGTTTTTTTTAGAGCAAATAGAAAGCATATCATAAACCTACACATGATAGAAAAAGTAGAGCCATTTTTTAATGGTGGATTAATGCTAGATTTGAAAGGTGGAGAAAAAATAGAAGTGAGTAGAAGGCAGGCAGTGAAGTTTAAGGAGATGATGAGTCTATAAATCGTTTCTCGTTTGGTCGTTTCTCGTTTGGTCGTTTTTCGTTGTGCGTTGTTTCGTTTATGGTTTGGTGTTTGTTGTTATTTTGTTTGGTGTTTGTTCGTTTTTATTTTATTACCTAATTAAATTGTTTATGTTTTTGAAGTACTTTTCTTTTGTTTTTTGTTTTTCTTTTTTAAGTGCTTTTTCTTTTGGGCAAAAGGCTGATAAAATGTTGAATGCTACAGAAGCCTTACGAATAGAGAGCTTTTTGGCAGCAGATGATTTGAAAGGAAGAAAAACAGGTACTCCCGAAATTGATAAAGCAGCTGATTTTATAGCCGAAGAATTTAAAAAGTCAGGGTTGAAAATGTACAATGGTTTGCAAACCTACAAACAATCATTTACCAATATTCGTTCAAAATTTATTGCTGCATCTGGTACTGTGGACACTACAAAAATTGAAGCCTCAAATATTATTGCTATTACTAGCGATTCGTTGGTAAAGTTTAATGAACTATCTGGCTATAAGAAAATAATTATAGGAAATGATGATAATTTATTTTTTGCTGCAGAAGATATTTTGAAAGAACAAAAAAATGCGATTGTATTTATAAATAGTTTTTTTAAAACTGAATTTAATAAACTAAAACGGTTTAAAAGAGATGGACTAAAAACAAATTTTTCGGTAGTATTTGTTTTAAGCAATGCAGAGGGAAAGAAATACGATTTTGAAATAAAGAATAAGATTACTGAATTAAATTTTACAAATGTAGTTGCGGTTTTGCCTGGCAAAAAATTGAAAGATGAGTTTGTGGTTTTCTCTGGGCATTACGATCATATAGGTACGAGCAAACCAAATGCAAAAGGCGATTCTATTTACAATGGTGCAAACGATGATGCAGCGGGTACTACAGCGGTAATCATGTTGGCCAATTATTTTGCTAAATTAAAAAATAATGAACGCACATTGGTTTTTGTAGCATTTACTGCTGAAGAAATTGGTGGCTTTGGTTCACAGTATTTTTCTAAAAATATAAATGCCGATAAAGTAGTAGCCCTATTTAATTTAGAAATGATAGGCACAGAAAGTAAATGGGGAAAAAATAGCGCATACATTACTGGCTTTGAAAAATCTGATTTTGGAAAAATATTACAAAAGAATTTAGAAGGTACGGCATTTCATTTTGAACCAGACCCTTATCCTAAAGAAAATTTATTTTACAGAAGCGATAACGCAACCCTTGCTGCGCTTGGTGTGCCTGCGCATACGATCTCTACATCTAAAATGGATAATGAGCCCAACTATCATAAAGTATCTGATGAAATAGCATCGCTGGATATGAATAATATGGCAGAAGTTATGAAGGCAATAGCGCTAAGTAGCAAAAGTATTATTAGTGGGAAGGATACGCCAAGTAGGGTGGAGAAGCAGTAGGGAAGCCCCCTCTATCTCCCCCGAAGGGGGAAGAAACGCACGAGATTAAGTATAAGATTTACTAGTAGAATTAATTTTAATTATAAAAATATTGCATCCTCTATTTTTCAATCTAGTGAATAATCTAGTGCATAATCTATTGCATAATAAAAGATGAATAATGGTATGCCGTACAAGTGAGTGACACAACGATGTTGAGTAATGCTGCTTCTTTGTTTGGACAAAAAAATAATAAATAAAGGAAAATAAATTTTACAGAGTTTTCACTGGTACACTATGTATAGCTGCAGCAATTTCTTTTATTAAGCTTGCATCTTTTTCTATTGCATTGCCTACTACAATTACATCGGCGCCTGCTTTACAATTTAAATATGCTTTTTCGGCAGTGGTAATGCCGCCTCCAATAATCAATGGCACTTCTATACAACTCGAAACTTTTTGTATCATGGTTTCAGAAATGGCACGTTTGGCGCCGCTGCCTGCATCCATATAAATTAATTTCATACCTAGCATTTCGCCAGCCATGGCGGTACACATGGCTATTTCATTTTTATCGGATGGCAATGGCGATGCATTGCTGATGTACGAAACGGTTGTGGGTGCGCCACCATCAATTACCATATACCCCGTGGACATTATTTCTAAACCACTTTTTTTTACTTGCGGCGCAGATATTACATGCTGCCCAATGAGCAACTCCGGGTTACGACCACTTATTAAACTGAGGTATAAAAGTGCATCGGCATATTTACTTACTTGGCTCGGGCTACCAGGGAAAAGTATTACGGGAATATGGCAACTGCGTTTGATGAGTTGCACGCATTCGTCGAGATAACTTGATATAACAAGGCTGCCACCAACTAAAAAATAATCGACCTGCGCATCAAGCGAAAGCTGAATTAATTCTTCCACGCTGCTATCGTTCACCTTATCGGGATCTATAAGCACAGCAAAAGATTTTTTACTTTGGCGCTTTCTATCGGTAAGAGATTGATAAATTTTGTTCAGCATAAACGGTTACAATAGATGCAAAAATGCTTGTTTTTTTGTTATTATGGAAATATTAACGGCACAAATAATTTTAAGCGGCATTTTTGTTTTTAATAATAAGTAATTTTACAAGTTATGCTACCCGATTTTACAAAAGAAATAAAGTACAAAACTGCCCGTAGTGGCGGCAAAGGCGGCCAAAATGTGAATAAGGTGGAAACCATGGTAGAGGGTTATTGGCATGTAGATTTATCTGGCATATTTAACGCAGATGAAAAAACTTTAATAAGGGAAAAACTAGCCAATAAGATAAATGCAGATGGTTTTTTGCTAGTAAAAAGCCAAACAGAACGCACACAATTGGCCAATAAAGCTGAGGTTTTGGAGAAAATGCTTGCGCTGGTTACAAAGGCATTAATTGTACCTAAAAAGAGAAAGCCCACAAAAATACCAAAAGCCATTGTAGCAAAAAGGCTGGATAGCAAAAAGAAAAATGCTGAAATAAAACAAGGCAGAAAAAAAATTTCAGGTAATGAATAAGTATATTTTTTTATTGGGAATGATAGTTTTTTCGCCGAATAGTTTTGGGCAAAAAAAAATTGTGGTGCGTTTTGAAAATATGGCTAATGGAAAAAAAATAGTATTGAATGATAGTTTGTATGAAAATAATTTTGGCGAAAAATATACGGTGAGTAAATTGAAATATTATGTGAGCAATATTTGTTTATTAACCAAAGGGGCTTTGGAAGTTGATAAAACTGTTTTCTTGATAGATGCTGCAAAAGAAAATACGATTATAAAAAAAGATGGCAGAAAAATTGTTGGTATTTCATTTTTACTTGGTGTAGATAGTGCCTTAAATTGTAGTGGCGCACAAAGCGGTGCATTAGACCCATTAAACGATATGTTTTGGACTTGGAATAACGGTTATGTAATGTTCAAACTGGAAGGAAAATCTGCATCATCTAGTGCAGATAATAATAGAATAGAACAACATATAGGTGGCTACAAAGGGAAATTTAAAACAATGAGAAAAATATTTTTACCGGTAAATGAAAAATATTTTTTGAAGAATAATACAATAACTATTCAAATGAATTTGGATGAGTATTGGAATGGCATTAAAATTACTGAAAGCCCTGTGATAGCTGCATCAGGTGCATCGGCAAAGAAAGCGGCTGATAATTTTGTAAAGATGTTTAAAGTGAAGGATTGAAGTTTGGAAAATGTGTTGATTCTGGGACTATAAAATGCGAAGCGTTTTCCTTCCCGACTTTTCTTAGCAAAAACGTCTTCCCGCCTTCTCGGCAAAAATTTAATAACACACTATTAATTTGAAAATAAAAATAACCATATACTTTTCTCTCTTTATTATTGCTTCGCTTTTTTTAATTGCTGCAGGTAAAAAATTATATGCGCCTACACCAATTCCTTTTATCATTCCAAAAGATTTCCCCAAACCACCTACCAATATTTTTGCAAAAAACACTTTAACAGAAGAAGGTTTTCAACTTGGCAAAAAATTATTTTACGATGCAAGGCTTAGTAAAGATGGGCAAGTAAGTTGTGCCAGTTGCCACCAGCATTTTGCAGCTTTTTCTACTTATGACCACGATTTGAGCCATGGTGTTTTTAATAGTTTTAGCAATCGCAATGCCCCTGCACTCATCAACCTTGCATGGATGAAAGAATGGCACTGGGATGGCGGTATCAATCATTTAGAAAACCAGCCTCTTTCGCCCCTTAGTGCTGCAAACGAAATGGGCGAAAAATTGGATACAGTTTTGCAAAAAATAAAAGCAGATAAAGATTATGGCAATTTATTTACAAAAGCATTTGGGTCTTCAAATATTACAACAGAAAGAATGCAAAAAGCATTTACGCAATTTGTTGGAAGCCTTGTAAGCGCCAATAGTAAATACGATAAGGTAAAACGAGGAGAAGATACATTTATTTTGCCAGAAGAAAAAGGCTACGACATTTTTAAAGCCAATTGTAATACTTGCCACAAAGAACCATTGTTTACCGATAATAGTTTTAGAAATAATGGGATGCCGCTAAACAGATTTAAAGATATTGGAAGGCAAGCCATAACATTAAACAAAACAGATTCGCTAAAATTTAAAGTGCCTACGCTACGCAACATTGCACTCACACTGCCTTATATGCACGATGGCAGTTTTGGGTCTTTGGATAAAATAATAAACCATTACACAAATATGGATACCGCATTAGCAAACCTTGACCCATTGCTTCAAAAAAAAATAAATATGACTGAAAGAGAAAAAAAACAATTGGTGCTTTTTTTGTTTACACTTACAGATACAAGTTTTACGAAGAATAAAAGGTTTTCGCCGTAGGTACACGCCTGTGGCGTGTACGTAGGTATTCGCCTGCGGCGTGTACGTAGGTATTCGCCTGTGGCGAATACGATAAAGAATTCGCCGTAGGCGAATTCCTACAATCCAATTCCTTACTTTTGAAAAAAAAATAATCATTGAGTAGCATAAAAAAATTAGCAGGAGATACATTGTGGTACGGCGGAAGCACTATTGCTGCTAAGTTTATCAATTATTTACTTACGCCTTTTCTTACTTATACACTTGCTCACCCGAGCGATTATGGAAAAATTGGTTTGATATATTCATTAATACCAATCTTCAATGTATTATTTACTTATGGTTTTGAAACGGCATACTTTCGCTTTTCTGGCAAACAAGAAAACAATAATAAACTGTACAGCACAGCATTTCTATCATTGCTGTTTTCTACCATTATTTTCACCATAATATTATGGGCAAATAAAATTTCACTAGCAAAAATTATTGGCTTAGAGGAATTTCCTCTGATGATAAAATTGATGATACTAGTAATTGCTGTGGATACTTTATCAGCCATTCCTTTTGCAAGGCTAAGGCAAGAAAGCAGACCGAAGAAATTTGCAGCAGCAAAGGTGATTGGCATTTTGGTAAATATTTTTCTCACTTGGTTTTTTGTTGGTTTTTGTCCAAATCAATTTGCCAATAATCCTACAAGTTGGGTGCTTACATTTTATAACCCAACTACAAATCCAATTACATATGTGATATTGGCTAACTTGGTTCAATCAATCATTACGCTTTTATTTTTATGGAAAGAAATTTTGCAAGTGCGTTTCAACTTTGATAAAGTATTGTGGAAACAGATGATGATATATGCACTACCACTTATTTTAGTAGGTATGGGCGGAATGATAAATGAAACAATGGATAGGTTAATGCTACGTTGGTGGCTGCCTGGCACAGAAATGTTTAAGCAAGAGCAGGTAGGTATTTACAATGCATCTTACAAATTGGCTATTCTAATCACACTTTTTATACAAGCATTTAAAATGAGTGCAGAGCCTTTTTTCTTTAAACAAGCAGAGGGTGCAAATCCTCAAAAAGTGTATGCAAGGGTAATGAAATTTTTTGTGATAATTATTTCCATCATGTTTCTTGCTGTGAGTTTGTTTATACCCATTTGGAAATATTTTATTGGTCCAAAATATTGGGAAGGTTTGGTGGTAGTACCTATTTTATTAATGGCAAATGTATTTCTTGGTATTTATTATAATTTAAGTATTTGGTATAAGCTTAGCAACAAAACAATTTATGGGGCTTGGGTAACTTTAATTGGTGCTTGCATTACTATTCTTATCAATATTATTTTTATTCCACGTTTTGGTTTTATAGCATCCGCTTGGGCTACATTTTTCTGCTACGGGAGCATGATGGTTATCTCTTTTATTTGGGGGCAAAAACATTACCATGTGCCTTATGCATGGAAAAAATTATCGGCATATATCGTTATAGTTGTATTAATATTTTTCTTACACAAAGGCATTACTCATTTTGTTTCCAATAAATATTTTAGTCTTGCATTGGCTACTGTTTTAATAGCCATTTATTGTTGGTTTCTTACTTTGGTAGAGCATAAAGAGTTTTCTAAATTGCCAGTTGTAGGGAAATATTTTCTACGTAAAAATGATGCGGTATAATGAAATAATATTGCGAAAAAGTATTTTACTTCAATAATTTTTGGCTTTTACAGTAGTCGTTGGTGGACTCGATTTTTTAACTTCCATATCAACGATATGCTTTACGAGCGCAACAATGGCGATTTTTTTTTAAAATGTATATATAAAGTGTGGCGTCCAAATCTATACTTTTTTATCACATTTGGACGCTTCACTTAAATTTAAAAATATTTTTTTTGTAATTAATTTGTACATTTACACAAAAAATAATTGTACAATGAACCTAATAGGCAGAACCGATGAGCAAGCCATTTTTGCTACTGCAATGCAATCATTAAAAAGCGAAATGATTGCTGTGATTGGAAGACGCAGGGTTGGTAAAACATTTTTAATAAGAAAATATTTTGAAAAAGATATTGTATTTGAATTTACTGGTGTGTATAAAGGCACATTGGCAGAACATAAAAGTAGGTTTGCAAAAGCCTACACAAAATATTTTGGTAAAGAAACCAATACACTAAAAAACTGGTTTGATATATTTGATCATATAGAAGCTGCGGTAGAAAAGATTAATAGGAAAAAGAAGAAAGTAATTTTTTTAGATGAACTACCTTGGATGGGTGGCAGCAATTCTCAATTTATAAAAGCATTGAGTTCATTTTGGAATTCGTGGGCTAGCAAACGAGAAGATATAGTATTGGTTGTATCTGGCTCATCTACCTCATGGATGGTAAAAAAAATATTTAATGATAAAGGAGGCTTGCACAATAGAACTACTCAGCGCATGCACTTAAAACCCTTTACCCTAAAAGAAACAGCACAATTTTTAAAATACAAAAAGTGTAACCTCGAAAAAACAGCCATTGCAGATATTTACATGGCCATAGGCGGCATACCTTTTTATTTGGAATATATAGAGCCGAATGAAAGCGTAGCTCAAATAATAGATAAATTATTTTTTAAAAAATCAGCTAGCCTCAAATCGGAGTTTGAAGAGTTGTTTAACTCCCAATTTGAAAAAGCCGATTTGTATATAAACATTGTAGGCATGCTTGCCAAACACCATTATGGTTTAAAACGAAATCAATTATTAAAGCTCATAAAACTTGACTCGGGAGGAAATTTCACAAAAGCCTTAGACGATTTAGAAAAAGCAGGTTTTATAACTGCATACATACCTTATGGCAACAAAGCCAAGGAAAAAAATTATAAGCTTACCGATTTGTTTACGCTCTTTTATTTAAAATATGTAGGCGGCAGTAATACATTAAACCAATGGAAAAAAATTGTAAACTCCCCACGGTGGAAAATATGGAGTGGTTTTGCCTTTGAAAATTTATGTATGAACCATACGCACCAAATAGAAAAAGCATTGAAAATAGATGGGATAAACACCAGCATATCTTCGTGGAGCCATGCAGGTAATGACGATATGCACGGTGCACAAATAGATTTATTGATAGATAGAGATGATAAAGTAATAAACCTGTGTGAGCTAAAATACTATGATAGCAAATTGGTGTTAACCAAAGACACTGTACAAAAAATGAGAGATAAAATAGCCTCGTTTAAATATTTTACTGGCACTAATAAAACCATTTTTCCTACTATTATTTGCCCATATGGTGTGCAGCAAAATAAATACAGCACTGAGTTTGTGCAAAGTATTGTAGAGTTAGATGCTTTGTTTGAGTAAATTGCTTGTTTAAAGTGAGGCGTCCAAATCTATACTTTTTTAGTAGATCTGGACGCTTTGTTTTATTTTTTTTGTTAATTTTTGAGAGTGCTTTTATATTTATGGCACAGAAAGCAAATACATTTTCCTATGCCTCATTTCTATCAGATGGACGAAAAGTTTACTTTACAAAAATTGAGAAAGCACCTACAGCATTGGTTGCATTGAAAAAATTAGTAATTAATCCATTTTTCCAAACTACAGAATTTTGAACTATACCATTATTATTATAGGAACTTCCAGCTACATATACATCTGTTCCCTTCACAAATATTGAATTTGCGTATGTTTCATTTGTACCATTGGATAAGTTTGTTGCAATGCCATTTTTCCAAACTTTAGCTATAGTATTAGGTCCCGTTGCATTATTTTCATACCCAGCTATATAAACATCATTTCCCGATACAAAAATAGAATTAGCACCAGCATCATTATTTCCGTTTGTTAAATAAGTAGGTATTCCATTTTTCCAAAAAGTTGCTTTGCCATTTTGCAAAGTACCACCTAATGAATCTCGAGTATATCCTGCTACATATACATCACTGCCCGAAACATAAACAGAAAAGGCTTCACTATAGGAATATAAATTACTTGTTAAATTCATTGCTATTCCATTCTTCCAAAGTTTTGCAATACTAGTATAATTTGTAGTATCATATACAGCCCCTGCAACATAAACATCACTACCAACTACAAAAACAGAATATGCATTTGACGAAATTATCCCATTCGATAAATTTATTCCCATACTTATTCCATTTTTCCAAACTCTTGCATTAGAATTGTTATTAGTAATAGTAGCATGTTCGGTACCAGCTACATACACATCATTACCAACTACAAAAACAGCGCTTGCTTCACCAAAGCTATTCACACCATTTGTTAAATTAGTAGCTATCCCATTTTTCCAAACTTTAGCTATATTTCCTACACTTCCTGCTGCATACACATCACTACCAGATACAAATACAGAAACAGCGTCTGAACTATCAACTGCATTAGACAAATTTGTAGCTACACCATTCTTCCAAACTTTTGCTGTTCCTTCAACTCCCGCAACATAAATATCAGCAACCGTTGCTGTACCACAAGCAGTTATCGTTCCTAAATTTACTGTACCCGTTGCATTTGTACTTGCAGTTAAACTACTCTGTTGCCCTGTGGTGTTGTCAGTGCCTTGGTAATTATAGGATGCTATGCTAGTCCCAGTACAATTTAACATTGAAAAAGAAAAAGCTCCTGTTGCACTAGTATTTCCAAACGCTCCATTTCCACCAACCGCAGATAAAGAAACATATCCATTAGTAACAGCTGTAGCACCACAATTTAATAAAGTGCCTGTAAAAGTAATTGATTGGGCTGCACTTATTGTAACTGAAATATTTCCCAAACTTGTATTTACAGCAAATAGTCCAATATTTTGCGAAAAAAGAATTGTATTACATCCATTGCTAGCAGATACTTCCAAAACCAACGCCTCATTCTTTGGCACCAACCCACTTACAAACCCCGCATTATTAGTAACACCGTACCCATACGTTCCATTAGAAACTCTTTTTATTCTTGTACTTGTAGATACCAATGGTGTATTTGTTGTAGCATTTATCAATGTATAATCTAAATTAATAAAATTTGTACTACCTACATCACAATTCCAAAACGAAAATTTATCTACTTGTGCAGTATAGGTGCTACCACTTTTCGTAGCCGTACCATTTTCTTTCCACCTTGCACTCGCATCATCAAAATGCCAAAGCACAATGCTAGCGGGTGCTGTAGCGCTTAGGCTTGCAGGTATAGGAAAACTAACCGTAGCCGTTTTGCCAGTAGCTATTTTTAAAACATTGCCACTTGCATCTGCAAGTTCAGCACCCACCATGCCATAGGTTTCTAAAATATTTTCTACGCCAGTTGTACTTACACCTCTCAAATCGCCAGGTATTACAAAAGGTAAGTTGGCAGCAGTGGGGTCTATCCAGCGGCTATACACAGTTACCGCACCTGTGTATGATGCGCCTGCACTATTTACAAAAGCATTGGCAGGAAAAACAATGGTAGCTCCTCCATTACTTGTTATGGTACCACCCACAGCAGCATTCACAGTGCCAGATGATACTCGTGCCATCAATTGCAATCTCACACTATGGTTTTTACCTTCGGTAGTTTTAAAACTTCTTATGCCTTTAAAATAACCAGCTTTTACAACCGTTACATTTCCATTTTCTTTAGACAAAGAAATGTTTTGAAAAATAAACATACCATTGCTATTGGTAGTTGTAGTAGCTGTACCACTTGTTACCACTGCGTTTGCAATGGGTGCGTTGGTTTCATCTAGCACAATGCCACTTACACTTGCGGTTACTTGTGGTAAATCATTTACAACTGTTGTGGTAGGGTTTGTTGGTGTGGGTTCGGGCGTTACAGGTATTTCGGTGCGCTTGCAACCAAGGGTAAAAAATAAAACGGTTATAGCAACAATGCTTAATGGCTTACATAAGAAGTTCTTTCTCATAAGTATAATAGTTTTTATAAAGATATATATATTATTTTGTTTTGGTTGCCCTATTTGATGAACGTGCAGTTTTGGGCATAGGCGTGCAAAAATGTACGATTGGCGTGTAAAAAAAACCTGAAAATGCAACTTTTCTCCAAAATAATTTGTCTATGTATTTTTGTATAAGGTGCTTATCTTTGCAGAACCCCCACAAATAGCAAACAAACACTGTATTTAAATTTACGATTATGGCTAAACAACAAATTCTTCATTGTTCTTTTTGTGGAAGAAACAGAGACGAAGTAAAAATTTTGATAGCTGGGCAAGATGGGCATATTTGCGAAAGCTGTGTAGAGCATGCGCAAGATATTATTGGCCAAGAAATTGGCGTACCTGCTGAAGAACAAAAACCTACATCTTCTTACAAACTAACCATCAGAAAACCAATAGAAATAAAAAAGTTTTTAGATGAATATGTAATAGGGCAAGATGATGCTAAAAAAATATTAGCCGTAGCGGTGTATAATCATTACAAAAGGCTAAACCAAAAAATAGATAATGATGTAGAAATAGAAAAAAGCAACATCATTATGGTAGGCGAAACTGGTACAGGAAAAACATTGTTGGCCAAAACAATTGCCCGTATGCTCAATGTGCCATTTGCTATTGTAGATGCAACGGTGTTTACCGAAGCTGGTTATGTGGGCGAAGATGTAGAGAGTATGCTTAGTCGTTTATTGCAAGCTTGCAATTACGATGTAGCAGCTGCAGAAAAAGGCATTGTGTTTATAGATGAAATAGATAAAGTGGCTCGCAAAAGCGATAACCCAAGCATAACAAGAGATGTGAGTGGCGAGGGTGTACAACAAGGCTTGTTAAAATTATTAGAAGGAAGCGATGTGCTTGTGCCACCACAAGGCGGACGCAAACACCCAGAGCAAAAACTGGTGAAAGTAAACACACAAAATATTTTATTTATTTGTGGTGGTGCTTTTAGTGGTGTAGATAAAATTATTGCTCGCCGTGTAAACACCAATGCCATTGGTTTTAATGTAAACAAGGGTTTGCAGCAGTTTCAAGAAGATAATTTATTGCAATACATTAGCGCACCCGATTTAAAAACGTTTGGTTTAATACCAGAGTTGCTTGGTCGTTTGCCTGTAGTAACTTATTTAAATCCGCTAGATGCAGAAACGCTGAGAAATATTCTTACCGAACCAAAAAATTCTTTGGTAAAGCAGTTTAAAAAATTATTTGAGATAGAAGGTATAGCACTTACCATTGAAACTGATGTGTTAGACTTTATGGTAGAAAAAGCGTTGGAATATAAATTGGGTGCTCGTGGTCTTCGTAGTATTTGCGAAAGTATTTTGACAGATGCGATGTACGAACTACCAAGCCAAAAAGTAAAATCTTTTGAAGTTACGTTAGATTATGCGCAGCGTAAATTTGGCACAAGTAAATTGAGTATGCTTAAAGTGGCGTAAGAAAATGTGCAAATGAGAAAATATGCAGATATGCAAAAATGCAAAAATGCAAATATGCAAAAATGTACAAATAGTAATATAAAAATTAAAGCCGCTTAATTGCGGTTTTTTTGTGAGAATAAAATTTGATTTGAATAAAAATTAAATATCATCATATTATTTTAGGTGGTTGTTTATTTTCATTTTACTTTTACGCAGATATGCTGAGGAAGGGTTGATGATTGAAAAGTTTGTGAAAAAAGTGTAGCACTTGAATTATTGTTCAATAGATATTCTTAAGTTGAAGAGCTGCGGGATGGAAGCGGCACTGTAGCGCAGCGAAAGTACAGCGTACAGCCCGAACAAATGTTGAACATTGGTATTGGCGCACAGCCCCAAATTGTATTTT
>JAYTGY010000075.1:0-2958 GCA_043733065.1 Ferruginibacter sp. | reverse complement strand
GATGAAAAATCTTTTTTTAAATCGATGGCATTAAACGGCTCGCCGGAGTTTAAAAAAGAAGCCACTACCGATAACGAATTTTACCGTTATGTATTTACAGATGTGGATAGAGGAACAGAAAAAGATGTAAATTTTGTAAATACATTATTAACAAATCCTGTTACAAAATTTCAGGTAATATATGCCAACAAGGCAAATGTAAAAGGTGCATTGATTGGCGAAAAAGGGGAAATAAAAACAGGTTTTACAAAGGAAGAGTTGTGTAAAAAAGCTTGGGAAGATTATAACCAAGTTGGAGATTATTCCTACAGCAATTACGGCTATACTGTTCAAAATTTTATAGACAATACATGGAGCGATTTAAAAAAATTGGGCGCAAAAAAATGGGAAGAAAAAGAATACATTGAAAAAGTATATTACAAATTGCGAAATGTAATTGTGTATAGAGATAATTATATGAGCGATAAAATGTTTGCTTATATTTTTGGCTCTTTACTTTTTCAAAGAGATATTAAATCTGATTTAATAATAAGTGTATCCAATACTACTGGCAAATTAAAAGATGTGTTATTTGACCAAGAAATAAAATATGCTACAAGGGTAAACAATATTATTTATCATAATGCTACCGACTATTCAAACCCTGGAGAATCTGTAGAAAATTTTCTGGGTAATGAAGGGTATATTATTGAAAAGCCCGCAAAGAGTGGTGTTCAACCTATCACAGCATTTACTTTTCCTGATGCTACGGCATTAGATAATAATGCGGATTATGTGTTTACAAGTGCACTCAATACTGATATGAGTACATTATCTGTTACTCGTACATCTACTTACAAAGGCATAAGCAAAGCAAAAAACATAAGCGATGCTTTAAAATACACTACGTATATGTTGGATGATTATAAATATTATGGCGGAGAAAATCCAACAGAAAAAATGAAAGCAAGAGAAGAGGAAGAATACGATAAATCTATACGTGCTTTAAAAGATAATTTTAAAGAACTAAAACCAAAATTGGTAAAAAGTGAATTACAAAGTGAGTTTGGTAAGATAGCTAAGTATAAAGATTTTTTTGTTGTAAACGATGGTCGTTCTTTAAAAAAACAAGACCTTGTTTTTACAGAAGAATTTGAATTAACTGGAATGGTACGCAAAGCTGGTAAAAAATTATTGGTAAATGTTGCTGGTTTGGTAGGCTCTCAATTGCAAATAAAAAAAGAAGAAAGGGTACGTAAGTATGATATTAATGTAGGGCATGCAAAATCATATTTTTGGACCATCAACTTTAAAATACCAGATGGCTATACCGCAGAAGGTTTAAAAGAATTGGCTACAGAAGTTACAAATGAAACTGGTACATACGCAAGCACGGCAGATCAAAAAGATGGCGTGGTTACCATCAAAATTAAAAAACTATACAAAAAAGCTACTGTAGCAAAAGATAAATGGCAAGAGATGCTTGCGTTTATAGATGCTGCTTACAATAATTCTTTTAAATATATTTTGTTGAAACCTAAAAGTTAAAAGTTTCAAACAACAAGGTGAAATAGAAAAGGCTGTCTGTATTTGCTTTTGCAAAAAAGACAGCCTTTTTAGTAATTAATTTTTTCTTAAACTGTAAAGCTTTTAAAATAATTATATGAGCTATAAAATTTCTTTATTATCTAAAAGTCTGCTCGAAAACCTATAAGGTTTTATTTTGCTTCTTTAAAGTTAAAGGTTTCCGTAAAAACCTTATAGGTTTACAAACACTCTAATAATTCAAAAAAATTATATCGCTTTATTTAAAAGGGTCCGAAAATTTAGCTTCCGTTAAAATTGTATTATCGGTTAGTGTATTCATAAATGCCAATAAATTTTGTACATCTTGCGGAGCTACAGAGTGCGCAGGTATTGGCTGTGTACCACTGCCAGGTGCACCTGCGGTAAGCATAGCTTGTACATTAGCAATACGGCCATTGTGAAATAAAAATGTTCTTGTACCAACATTTCGTAGAGAACTACTTTTAAATCTATTCAGATTATTGATGCCTAAATCTAATGGATCAGGAAAAGCAAATGGTGTAGCGTTGGTAGCCACACTATTCATAAACATTGGTGCAGTATGACAAGCGTTGCAAGATATTGGTGCAGGTCCTCCTCCAGGCGGCGGTGGCGGTGTAGTGTTAAACAATACTTCACCTTGTGCTTCTGCTGTTGTAAAACTTTCTTGACCTTGTTTTACTCTGTCGTATTTTGATTGATAAGTAACAATGCTACGTTCAAATTGTGCCAATGCTTTTGCAATTTTTACAGAATCTATTGCTGTGCTTCCAAATGCATTTTGAAATAAAGAAGGGTAATAATTCAATGCTTTTACTTTTGTTTCTAGCTCTGCTAATGTTAATCCCATTTCTACATGGTTTTGTATGGGCTGCAATGCCTGCTTTTCAGCAGTAGTAGCTCTTTCATCCCAAAACATTTTGCCACTTTTATAAAAACGAATGTTTAGTAAACTCATCGAATTTCTATCAGTAAAT
This sequence comes from Ferruginibacter sp., assembly GCA_043733065.1. Taxonomy (GTDB): domain Bacteria; phylum Bacteroidota; class Bacteroidia; order Chitinophagales; family Chitinophagaceae; genus Ferruginibacter. The sequence continues at coordinate 436 of JAYTGY010000075.1, read as the reverse complement.
CCTCCCTCAAAACCTTTGCTCAATGCAATATTATCATCAAAAGAAAATTCTTGCTTATGGCAACTACCACAACTAATAGTATTGTTTTTACTTAATTGTTTATCGTAAAATAAAACCCTGCCCAATGTAGCACCAGCATTTGTTATTGGATTATCAGCTGGCGTATTATCATTTGCTAATAACGCAGTTTGAATATGTGCAGGGAAAGCTACGTTGTATGCAAAAAGATTTGCTGGCAAGTTTGGCTGCAACACAACCGCAGGAACTGGAACAGGGTCAATAATAGCAACAGTGTCTTTTTTAGAACAAAACTGAAGGCTAAGCACAATGACAAACATTGCAGCAATAGTGATGGTTTTTCTCATACAGTAAAAGTTAGTTTGATGGTAAATTTATGAAAATTGACTTATAATTCTTTATGACAATTTAAAAAAGG
>JAYTGY010000074.1:0-10304 GCA_043733065.1 Ferruginibacter sp. | reverse complement strand
GTTTTAATAGATTTTAATGGCAGAAATACAAAAGTAAATTTGGAGGCCTACGGGCAAAATGCCGTTTTTATTAGAAATGGATTAATAATAAGCAATGTGAATTTTACCAATACACTTCCATACGTAATACTCGGTGGTTTACAAGTGGCAAGCACCGGCTCAATCACAATAAATGCTGGTACAAAAATTTATTGCCATGCAGATGCACCTTTAATTATTGATGGTACACTTTTATGTAATGGCACAAAACTACAACCCATTGTTTTTGCCAGCGATAGATTAGATGACCCTTACAACGGCTTTCCTGCTTCATGGCCTGGTATTTATTTTAGAAACACAAGTAAGGATAATGTGTTACAATTTACCCATGTAAAAAATGCTTACCAAGCTGTAGTTGTATTACAACCAACTGTAAATGCAAATCCAAAATTAATTTTAAAACAATGCATAATCGATAATGGTTTAGATGCAGGATTGCTTTGCACAAACACAAATGTAGTTGCAGAAAATTGCCTCATTAGCAACTGTGGTAGAAATGTAGAGACGAACTATGGCGGCACATACTCTTTTACGCATTGCACCATTGCAGCGTATTCCAATAGCTACATACTGCATAAAAGACCTTCTATATATTTAACAGATGCAAACGATGCCAATCAAACTTCTCCACTAAATGCTTTGCTCCGAAATAGTATTTTTTATGGCGATGCGGGTTTTGTGGAAAATGAAATTGCAACAAAAAAAACTGGCGCAACTTTTAATGTAAATATAGATCATTGTTTATATCGTGCTGTGGCGGATCCTACAAATACTAGTATAAATGTTTCCATAAAAAATATTGACCCATCTTTTGATAGTGTGGATAATAGCAGACGTATTTACGATTTTAGAATTACAAAAAATGCAACTGCAGCAGGCATAAACAAAGGAGTGACAACATCTCCACTTTTATTAAAAGATTTAGATGATAAGAATAGAAATGTAGGCTTACCTGATATTGGGGCTTATGAAAAACCTTAATACAAATTACAACGTACCTTTACTAAAAATGAAACAAATGATAACTTTATTATTAGCAGCTGCATTAGCAAGTTGTGCAGGTCCAAATCACGACAACAAAACAAACAATATGGAAACAACCACTCCAAAAGATAGCGTAACATCTATTCATAGTTTTAAAGTAAAAGCACTCGATGGTAGCACCATAAACTTTGCAGATTTTAAAGGTAAAAAAATATTGATAGTAAACACTGCTTCTAAATGTGGTTATACTCCACAGTACAAAGATTTAGAAGCTTTATATGAAAAGTACAAAGACAAATTAGTAATAGTTGGTTTTCCTGCAAATAATTTCATGAGTCAAGAGCCTGGTACAAGTACAGAGATACAAGAATTTTGTACAAAAAATTATGGCGTTACTTTCCCAATGGCTGAAAAAATTTCGGTGAAGGGAGATGATATGGCGCCGATTTATCAGTGGCTGACTAGAAAATCAAAAAACGGTGTATTAGATGCAAGCATAAAATGGAATTTCAATAAATTTTTGTTGAACGAAAAAGGAGAAGTGATGGCAAAATTTGATAGTGGTACAAAACCGATGGATGAGGAGATTGTTGGGAAGTTGTAAAATTATTATTCAATAAATTTAAATCCATCATAGCATTTGTTATGGTGGATTTTCATTTATAAATTATCATGAAATAATTTCTTAATTTGCACACTTGCACATTTTCTCATTTTCACATTTAAAAAATGCAATTCTCCCAAGTAATAGGCCAACAAGACCTAAAAACGCAGCTCACCCAAATGATACAGCAAAACAGGCTTAGTCATGCGTTGTTGTTTTTGGGCAAAGAAGGCAGTGGCGGTTTACCATTGGCACTTGCATTTGCACAATACATTACTTGCGAAAACAATCCCTTGCAAGCTAGCAGAAAAAAAGCCGCCGCACCAGTAGCAGAAGTATCATTATTTGGCGAAGAACCAGCAGCAGTAATAGAAGAAAAAGATTTTATAGATGCATGTGGCGTTTGTTCTGCATGTACAAAAGCTACCAAACTCATTCATCCAGATATACATTATTGCTACCCCGTTATTCCACGAAAAAGTGGCGACAAACCCATTAGCACCGATTACATTGTGGAGTGGCGAGACTTCATCAACAAAACGCCATATGGCAATGCGTTCGATTGGTTGCAAAGCATTAATGCAGAAAATAAGCAAGGCAATATTACATCTGATGAGTGCAACGATATCATCCGCAAAATGAGCCTAAAAAGTTTTGAAAGTGCTTATAAAATTCTTATTATTTGGATGCCCGAAATGCTTGGCAAAAACGGCAATAAATTATTAAAACTCATTGAAGAGCCGCCGCCAGATACATTGTTTATATTGGTTGCAGAAAACGATGCGTTGATTTTACCAACCATTTTATCTCGTACACAACTCATAAAAATACCTATTTTATCGCCTACGGATATTGCCACAGCATTGTCTAATAACGAAGCCACACCAAGCCACAAAGCTGCACAAATTGCCAGCACTTCCGAAGGCAATTACCACGAAGCGCTTCAACAATTGCAACATGCCGAAGACGATTATGAGGTTTTGCTGCGTGATTGGCTCAATAGCATCATAAAAAGTGGTCCAGCCGCTCAGGTAAAATGGATTGAGGAAGCCGCCAAACTTGGTCGTGAAAAACAGAAGCAATTTTTAAAATATTTTACCCATATTTTGCAGCAGAGCATTCGCCTAAGCATAATACCAGCGCAGGATACAGACAGTGCCAACATCGATTTTGCCATGCGTTTCAATAAGTTGTGCAGTATAGAGCAGCAGCAAGCCATAGCCGAAGAATTGGACAAAGCCGCCTACTATATTGAGCGAAATGCCAACGCAAAAATGCTTTTTCATGCCCTTACCATACGATTATATCATATTATTAGCAACAAATCGCTAATTTTGATACAATAGGTAAACTCGAATTTTTATCGATTGTATATTTTTTGTTGTCCCAACTAAGACATAGCTCTAATCAGCTTCATTGGCGTCGCACTCTTGTACAGTTGTAATTCTATTCAGCTTTTTCCACGTAGTTTGGCAAATTCAAATCGCTACAACAAATAGGAAAGTGCTTTTTAGAGGAAAATTTTTACCTGTTAAATCAATAAAATTAAAAAAATGCAAACATTACTTATAGAAATTGAATCGCCATTAAAAGCAAAAGAATTATCATCTATGCTTTCTTCGATGAGTTTTGTAAAAAAAGTATCTTCGATAAATAAAAGAAAGGAGTTGATTTCAGCATTGCAAGAGCATGAAACAATAAAGGCTGCAATTGTAAAAAACAAAAACAAGGCATTTGCAAAGTATTTGTAATGAAAGTAAATCAAAGAGATATTGTAGAGTTGAACTTTGAATTACCAAACGGTAAATTTCAAAATCATCCAGCTTTAGTAATATCAAATCAAAATGTTTTAGATGCAGAAGATATTTTTTATGTTGTAATGATTTCTACAAAAGAATATAACGATGAATTTACTTTTGAGTTATCAAATACAATGCTTTCAAAACCATTGCTAAAAAAGTCTTTTGTAAAATGTCAATTAATTCAATCATACACAATTAATGAAGTCATTTCAAAAATTTCATCTGTAAAACCTTCATACTTCGAAGAAATAAAACAAGTTATTTTTGAAACGGTTTTTTAATTATTTTTATAACGCATAAATGTGAATACCAAAGCGATAAATTAGAAATAGTTTTTTTGCAAAAAAAGAAAAAAGAAATTTATTTTTTAACAATCATCTCACTCAAAAAATAGTGAGATTTAAAATATATAAAATGGCTTGTGGAAGTTGCGGAACAGGAACACCAGGCGGTTGCCAAAGCAAGGGCAGTTGCAGTACAGGTGCTTGTAACAGAATGAATGTACACGATTGGTTAGCTAACCTACCCTTTTCGGACCCCGAAAGTAATTGCAGAATTGTAGAAATAAGTTTCAATAATGGTAGCCGCAAAGATTACTTTAAAAATACTACACTACACTATTTTGAAAAAGGCGAAATGGTTGCGCTAGAAGGTATAAATGGTTTTGATGTAGGCATGGTAAATCTTACGGGAGAGTTGGTACGTCTTCAATTAAAGAAAAATAATATCGACGAAAAAAGTCCAGATATAAAAAAGATACTACGTCGTGCTACTGAAAGCGACCTTGCCAAAATGCAAGAAAGCAAAGCCCGTGAAGCGCAAGTGCTCATACGCAGTCGTGCCATGGCTCGCCAACTAAATCTCGAACTTAAAATGGCAGAAGTAGAAGTACAAGCCGATGGCAGAAAAGCTACGTTCTTTTACATTGCAGACGACAGAGTAGATTTTAGAGAGCTCATAAAATTATACGCAGGCGAGTTTAAAGTAAAAGTAGAAATGCGCCAAATTGGTGCACGCCAAGAAGCCGGAAAAGTAGGCGGCATAGGCTCTTGCGGTCGTGAGTTGTGTTGTGCTACTTGGCTTACCGATTTTAAAAGTGTAAATACTAATGCTGCTCGTTATCAAAATTTAAGTATCAACCAAACAAAATTAAGCGGCCAATGTGGGCGTTTAAAATGTTGTTTAAATTATGAGTTGGATACCTATATGGATGCCTTACAATTTTTTCCAACCGATGCAGATACATTGGAAACTGCAAAAGGCAGGGCATTTTTGGTAAAGAAAGATATTTTTAAAAACCTCATGTGGTATTCGATGGCAGGCGGTGGAAATCATTATCCATTATCGCTTGAAACTGTAAAAAAAATAAAAGCACAAAACCGTGATGGCATAAAACCAGAAGAACTAGAAGTAGCGGAAGTAGCCACTAGCAAGCCAAAAGAAATAGAACCAGAATATGCAGATATTGTAGGGCAAATAAGTTTGAAGAGTTTGGAAAAAACTACCCGTAAGCGTAGAGATAAAGAGCGTAGCCAACAACAAAATCAGCAAAGGCCACAACAGCAAAACCAACAACAACGCAGACCACAACAAGGCGGTGCACAAGCTGGAAACCCAAATGAGCAACGACCACCGCAACAACAGCAGCGCCCGCCACAAAACAAAGGCCCGCAGCAACAAGGACCTAAACAAGAAGGCAGACCACAACAAAATAGAAACAACAATAACCGCAACCGCCCTCAAGGCCCAAGACCGCCACAACAAAACCGTGGCCCACAGCAACCGAGGAAGGATGAGGGTGGAAGTAAAGAATAAAAAATCAGACCATTTTGCCGATATCGGTAAAATGGTTTTTTAAATTTGAGTTTATTTTAAAATAAAAAGTATTGGAAAAACGTAATAAAAATATTAAAGAAATCAAAAATAGTAATGTAGAAATCTCCAAAATTTCTACTGAGCTAAATATTTCAAGTAATATAAAATTTAAAAAAATATTGTCTTTTGCTGATGCATTTAGCAATATGACAAGAAAAGTTTACAAAGAATATTTAAACGATACTAAGAAAACTAGAAGAAAACTTTTTGATAGAACACTCAATATTTAAATTTAATAGTGCACATAAGTCTTGTGTCTAATGTCTAAAATCTAACATCTAATTTCTTACATCTCATGTCTATCACCATCACCAACCTCTCTAAAACCTACGGCAAACAAAAAGCCGTAAACAATATTTCATTTAAGGTAGCCAAAGGAGAAATAGTAGGTTTTCTTGGGCCAAATGGCGCAGGTAAAAGCACTACTATGAAAATGATAACAGGATATTTAGATGCAGATGCAGGAAATATAAATGTATCGGGAATAAGCGTTAGTAAAGAAAATATAGAGAGCAAAAAAAAAATTGGATACTTGCCCGAAGCCAACCCATTGTATTTTGAAATGTATGTAAGAGAGTATTTACATTTTGTAGCAGGTGTACACCAAATAAAAAATGCAGCAGAAAGAACAGAAGGAATTATAAAAACCGTTGGGCTTTCATTAGAAGCAAATAAAAAAATAGGACAACTCAGCAAAGGTTACAAGCAGCGTGTAGGCCTTGCAGCTGCACTCATACACGAGCCAGAAGTGTTAATTTTAGATGAACCAACCAGTGGCCTCGATCCAAACCAAATTATAGAAATAAGAAATGTAATAAAGGCATTGTCAAAAGATAAGACGGTATTATTTTCCTCTCATATTTTACAAGAAGTAGAAGCCATTTGTGATAGGGTTATCATCATCAACAAAGGAAATATTGTAGCAGACGATAGTTTACAAAATCTTCAAAAAAATAACGGGCAACAACAATTTGTTTCGGTATCATTTCAAGAAGAAGTAAACAAAACTTTGCTAGAAAACTTATCAGCCTCAGGAAACATCACTTCTATTGGAAACACTTTTCGCATACAAACAACCGATGCAGAAAACTTACGCAAGCAAATTTTACAACTAAGTATTGATAATAGTCTAAACATTGTATCTCTGCAAAACGAAAGCAATAGTTTGGAAGATGTGTTTAGGAGTTTGACGAATGCTTAGTAATATAAACGGTTGCTTTAAATTTTCCTATTTTATCAAGTAAGCTATTTCCTAAAAGATACTGCATATCTTTCTTCAGTGTACTTAAAGGATAGGTTTCAAAATTTTTCTGAATATCACCAATTTTTACGGGTTGTTCTTTTTTTACGAATGCAACTATTTTCTTTTGTCTTTCATTGCTGTACCCACCTGTTTCTTTGAATAAATCATACTTTTTTTCAAATCTCAAAATTAAAATTTCAAGTGCAGAAAGAAAAAATAACATCCAATCCTTTATTAATTCTTTTTTTGAATGCCGATGTTTTTGTGCAGCCATCAATGCTTTATAATAATCTTTCTTTCTTTGCTCAATTAAATTCTCAAACGAAATATATTCTATGAATGTATAGTTTGTTTTTAGCAATAATAAAGTCGTAAGCAATCTTGACAATCTTCCATTTCCATCCTGAAAAGGATGAATGGATAAAAATTCATAAATGAAAGTAGCAATAACAATTAATGGATGTATTTCTTTTGATTGCAGTTTCGTATTTGTCCAATCCACCAATTCTTGCATTTCCATAGCGGTTAGATGTGGCTCTGTTGTATTAAAAATAGTTTTTTGTAACCCATTAGGATATGTAGCTACTACCTTATTGGTTACTTTTTTATAATTGCCTTTGTGGTGTTTATCTTTTTTGCTATGCTTTAAAAGTAAACTATGTAAATGTCTAATATTCGTCTCCGTAATTTCAATATCCTTAAATTTTTCAAATACCAATTCTAACGTTTCATAATAGCCAACTACTTCTTCTTCATCTCTTGATGTTATTTTAGAAATTTTTATATCACTTACTAATTTTTCAACTTCAATATCAGTTAAGGTTGAGCCTTCAATTCTAGTAGATGAACCAATACTTTGAATGGTAGAAATAAATTTCAGTTCTTTTAGATATTGACTTTTTTGTAATTTCGTTATTTCCCATTTACCTCCAAAGCTATCAATTGCTCCAATTTTCTGAATAATTTTTTGGGTTGTTTCGAAATCGAATTGTAGCTTTTTTTCCATAATACAAATGTAAAAAATATTCGTATCGTATCCGTATTATATCCGTATTTTTTTACTATATTATTATTGTGACCATATTTTTATCCATGAATAACCGTAAAACAATATTCAATTTTCGTTTATAAATCAATCAATAACAATTTCAACATACAAAAGAAAATATTTTTTTGTAAATTTGAACAAAGTCAATTTACAAAAAGCAATTCACAGTTTGCAAAACACAATTCAACAATTAAACAATATTCAACAACATTCAACTAATTAAGAAAAATGAGCTACATCGCATCCATCCATGCAAGACAAATTTTAGACAGTAGAGGAAATCCAACAATAGAAGTGGATGTACTTACAGAAAACGAAAGACTAGGCCGTGCTGCCGTACCAAGTGGCGCAAGCACAGGCATACATGAGGCTGCAGAGTTGCGTGACAATAAAAAAAACTACTACGGTGGTAAATCAGTATTAAAAGCTGTAAACAATGTAAACACTACTTTGGCTGAAAATTTATTAGGTTGGGATGTAGCAGACCAAACAGGTATAGATGCTATGATGATAGCTTTGGATGGTACTAAAAATAAAAGCAAATTGGGTGCAAATGCCATGCTAGCCGTAAGTTTGGCAGTAGCAAAAGCAGCAGCGCTAGAAGCTAATCTTCCTTTATACAGATACATTGGTGGTACAAATGCAAAAGTATTGCCTATACCCATGATGAATATTTTAAATGGTGGTGCACATGCAGATAATAAAATAGATTTTCAAGAATTTATGGTAGTGCCAGTTGGCGCAAAAACATTTAGCGAAGGCTTGCAATGGGGCGTAGAAATTTTTCATGCACTAAAAACAGTGTTAAAGAAAAAAGGATTTAGCACAAACGTGGGCGATGAAGGTGGTTTTGCACCAAACATACAAAGCAACGAAGAAGCAATAGAGACGGTGCTTACAGCCATACAAGCAGCGGGATATAAAACAGGCAGCCAAATAGGAATAGCCATGGATGCTGCCAACAGTGAGTTGTGGAATGCAAAAGAGAAAAAATATATTTTCCATAAGAGCGATGGCAAGAAAATGACAAGTGAGCAATTGGTAAAATATTGGGAAAGTTGGGTAAAGCAATATCCCATTATATCTATAGAAGATGGTATGGCCGAAGATGATTGGAAAGGTTGGAAAATGATGACAGATTCTTTAGGCAAAAAATGCCAAATAGTAGGCGATGATTTATTTGTAACAAATGTAGAAAGATTGGAGCGTGGTATTAAAGAAGAAATAGGAAATGCATTGCTAGTAAAAGTAAACCAAATAGGTACACTTACAGAAACCATTAATGCAGTATCGATGGCGCAAAATGCAGGATACAATACTATAATGAGTCATAGAAGCGGTGAAACAGAAGATAGTACCATTGCAGATTTAGCTGTAGCTTTAAACTGTGGCCAGATAAAAACAGGTTCTGCAAGCCGTAGCGATCGTATGGCAAAATATAATCAGCTTATACGTATTGAAGAAATGTTGGCAGATAGTGGGATTTATCCCTCAAAAACAGTAAAATTTGGTAAGTAAAATTGTATTGCCACGAATGCTCAAATATTTTTCAATCTATATTGCTTTATTTGTGGCTTTTTTTAGAAATTTGAAGCTTGAAATAATTTTTAATACATTTGATTATGGACATGCAAACACTAAAACCTATAATAGATAAACTTAAGAATAAGTATATAATAGTTATACTAGCCTTTGTTGTTTGGATGGCTTTTTTTGATCCAAAGGATATGGGACTAATGCTATCTAGGTCGAGTAAACTTAATGAATTGAAAGTAAGTGAAAAACATCTTAAAACTGAAATAGAAGATACAAAAAAGGAATTAAGTTTATTAAAAACCGATGCAAATTCTATAGAAAAGTATGCTAGAGAGAAGTTTTATATGAAAAAAGACAATGAGGAGCTTTTTATTGTTAAGAAACCGTAAAATTACTGTATTTGTAGAAATTCTTCTAATAAAAGGCAATAATGAAGAAATATGTGCGTTTAATATATCAGATGACATTTTTAACGACTCAAATGATTTTATGATCAATATTACACAGGACGATCTTCTACAATTTTTGTACAAAGAAGGTACTACTGAAAAAACATATCAAATTCAAAAGCTATTAGCAGAAGATTCTAATTTGCAAGAGAGGTTTGAACAACTAAAAACAGCAAAAGGAAGACTAGATAAAATAAAGTTGATATCCCCGGACAGTCGTTCGGTGGATAATATTTTTAATTATTCTCAACGAGCAATAGAAGAAATGCACGTGCACAGCTTATCGTAAAAATCTTATATAACTTATATTTGCCCGTATCTTATAACATACGGGCTTTTTTATGACTATAACCGAACGCTATAAATTTATTATTGCTTACTTTTTAGAGCATTCGCCAGAAGCGGAAACGGAACTTATATATGACGATCCATTTCAATTATTGGTGGCCGTAATCTTATCTGCACAATGTACAGATAAACGAGTAAACCTAACTACACCAGCCATTTTTGCAAAATATCCCAATGCTTTAACAATGAGTAAGGCAACAATTGAAGAAATTTTTTCGTTAATAAAAAGTATATCTTATCCAAATAATAAAGCAAAGCACCTTGTAGGTATGAGTAAGTTATTAATGGAAAAACACAACGGTATTGTGCCAATGACGGTAGATGAATTAATAGAACTACCAGGAGTTGGTAGAAAGACAGCTAATGTGGTTACTTC